>DATGJU010000630.1:0-7022 GCA_035295045.1 Chthonomonadaceae bacterium | reverse complement strand
CGGCACGATGTCCGAGCTGCGAGCGCGGACGGGCGCGCAGCATTTCGAGGACGTATTCCTGCGTATCATCGGCCTGGAGGGGAGTTAGCCTGTGTGGCGCGCCATACTCCGGAAGGAGTTCATGGAGGTCTTTGGCGATTCGCGCACGATCTTCAACGTGGTCGTCGGTCCGCTGATCTTTACGCCGCTCATCATGGGCGGAGTGCTCAGCATGGCGCGGAACCAGGCCGCGGAGGCTCGCAAAGAGCACGTTTCGGTGGCCGTCGCCGGCGACGCGCAGGCTCCCTCGATCGCCGCCGAGCTGAAGGCCGGAGCGCGCGACGGAATAACCTTCCAGACCGCCGCGAGCGCCGCCGACGCAGAGCAGCTCGTACGCACGCGCAGGGTGGGCGCCGGCATGGTCATCGCGCCCGACGCCGAATCGAAGCTGAAGGACGACAAGGCGGCGAAGATCACAGTCGTGCTCGACACCGGCAGCGAATCCTCGGCGCAGGCTGCGGACCGACTGAAGGAGTTCCTCCTGGCACGGGCGGACAAGGTGGCGGCGCGGCGGCTCGCGCTGCGCGGCCTCACCATGCAGGCGGTGAAGCCGTTCGACATCCGTGACCGGGCCATCAAAGGAAGCGAGCCGAGCAGCCTCATCCTCGCCTGGATCCTGCCCTACGTGCTCTCGATGTCGGCCCTCATGGGCGGACTGATGGCCGCCACGAACACGGTTGCGGGCGAGAAGGAGCGCGGGACGCTGGAGACGCTCCTGGTCACGCCCGTCTCTCGCGTCGATATCGCGCTCGGCAAGTTCCTCACGGTCACGCTGGTCGCGCTCATCTCCTCGACGCTGTCGATCGTCGGGATGCTCTGGCCGTTCTTCCTGCACCTGCCGATCGTCGCGGGCCTCGGCTCTCAGGGCCTCTCGCTGAAGCCGGCCGCGATCATTGCGATGGCGTTGGTTCAACTCCCGCTCGCGCTGTTCGGCGCGGGTGTGCTCCTCGCACTCTCCACCTATGCCAAGAACCAGAAGGAGATGCAGACGTACACCCTGCCGTTCGTTCTCCTCGGCAGCGTCGGGTCGATCCTCTCGATGCCGCTGAAGCCGAACAGCCCCCTCTACTGGGCGCTGGTGCCGATAACGAACGCGGCCCTCGTGCTAAAGCAGGCGCTCCAGGGCGCGATCAGCCCCGCCTTCGTCGCCGTCGCCTGCGCAGCCTCGCTCCTCTACGCCGCGGCCGCTGTCCTGCTGGCCGCGCAGCTCTTCCGCCGCGAGTCGGTCCTTACCCGCACCTGACGAGGAACATCGGCCTGAAGCGTTTTCTCCTCACTCCGCACCGAACCCCTGGGGGAGACGGGGCGCCTACTGCAGTCAGCTCCGCCTTAACGAGGGCGCCGCGAGCTACAGCGAGGCGCCGCCGCTCTGGTTCAAGTCCGGCCGCTATGACCCGCTCAACCTGGCGACGGCGGTCTCGCGGTGATGCGGCCGGGCCACGGGGACAGCATGTCCCTGGACCAGCGCGATAAGGGGGTCCTTATAGGCGAAGAGCAGAAGCAGGACGTAGGCGACCAGCCCGACGCGGAGCGCGCGCGGTACGAAGATGGGGCTCTTATGACGCGCGAATTCGGCGATCACCAGCGGAACGGCGAGCATCAGCGCCTTGAAGAAGGCGAACCCGGCCGCGCCGTAGTGCATGAGGATGTCGTTGGCGACCCCGTTGCCCTCCTGCGCGCGGTGGGTCGCAATCAGGTAGATGGTCGCCAAAAGGTCAAAGCATCCGAGGACCGCGATTGCGCGCGTCTCCGGAAGCACGAAGATCGGTCGGGGGCTCGATTGGCTCATGCCCGGCAGGTTCCATCATACCGCTGGGTTTTCCTGCAATCGGACACCGGGAGGGTACTCGGGTATTCAGGCGTTCCGGTATTCAGGGCGGAGCGACCTCCAATGGCCCCGCCCGAAATCCTGAACACCTGAACACCGAACACCCGTGTTTGCGGACCGGCAGGAACCGCCCGCCGGTCCGCCGAAGTTAGGCTGCGTCGGTGGTATTCACCGGGGAGGAGCGGAATGAACGGATCGATTTGCCTGCTGGTATTTGCTGCGGCCGCGCTGGGATTCTGCGTTGCGCCTGCGGCCGCCGATGCCGCCTTTGAATTCAAGGAGACCAGCCCAACGGCCATCGCGCTCTCGGAGGGCGGCAGGCCGGTCTACGTCTACAACTTCGGCATGACGCTGGCGAAGGGCTTCCCGGAATCGATGCGGCGCGCCGCCTACCTCCATCCGGTCTATGCGCCGGACGGCACGGTGCTGACCGACGACTTCAACCCCAACCACGCGCACCATCGCGGCATCTTCTGGGCGTGGCCGGAGATCACGGTCGACGGGAAGAAAGACGATATCTGGACCGTGAAGGGATTCCAGGAGCGGTTCGTGCGCTGGATCGCGAAAGAGGCCTCCGCGGACCGCGCCCGGCTGGCCGTCGAGAACGGCTGGTACGACGGCGACCGGAAGTTCGTCAAGGAGCAGGTAGAAATCGTCGCGCATCCGGCCGACGGAAACCGCCAGGCGCTCGATTTCACGCTCAGCTTCGAGGCCGTGAGCGATCCGGTGACGATTGTCGGCACTCCCGACCAGAAGAAGGGCTTCGGCGGCTTCGCAATGCGCTTCGCGACGCCGGACGGCGGCGGATCGAAGACCATTATCACGACGGACGAGGGCGTCTCGCCCAAGGACGGCGTGATGGCGCGCCACTCGTGGGCGCAGATCAGCGGGATCTACCACGGCAAGGCGGCCGGCGCGCGGGTCGAGGACGATCCCACCAACCCCGGCTACCCGAGGAACGGCTGGCTAATGCGTCACGAGCTGTGCTGTCTCAACGTCTCCTATCCCGGTCTGGAGCCCCTCGTCCTGCAGCCCGGCAAGCCGCTCATCCTGAAGTACCGCGTAATCCTCTTCGCCGGCGAAAAGCCGAATTAGCGGTGTTCGGTGTAGGGTGTTTGGTTTTCGGCGTCCGGGACCCAACTCCCAACACGGAACACCAAACACCCTCGTCCCCGGGGAGCCACCTACGATGCTGGACAATCTTGCCCGCCTGCGTGACGGCCGTTCGCGCCGATGCTCGAGCTGGGGCACGACCGGGCGCAATGCCGACTTCTGGCCCATCGAGGCGGGCGAGACGAAGACGCTGGCCGACATCCGGGGACCGGGCGTCATCCGGCACATCTGGTTCACCGTCGGCGCGGCGGAGCGCTTGTTTCTACGCGAGGCGGTCGTGCGGATCTACTGGGACGGCCAGGCGCATCCCAGCGTCGAGGTCCCGGTCGGCGACTTCTTCGGGATCGGGCACTGCCGCGTCCGCTCCTACTCCTGTGCCGTGATGAACATGAGCGCGAATTCGGAGGGGCCGGCCTATCCGCACCACGCCGCAATGAACTGTTACTGGCCCATGCCCTTTGCCACGGGCGCGCGCATCACGGTCGAGAACCAGGGCGGCAAGCCGATCCGCTCGTGGTACTTCTACGTGGACTATGACGAGCTGGACGCGCCGCAGGCCGATTCCGGGTACTTCCACGCCTGGTGGAACCGCTGCAACGTCTGCGTGCCGCCGACGGAGCAGGGCGACGATCCGGACGTGAACCTTACGGACCGGGACAACTACCTGCTGCTGGAGGCGGAGGGGCGCGGTCACTTCGTGGGCTGCAACATGAGTATCCACAATCTCTATGGAGGCTGGTGGGGCGAAGGCGACGACATGTTCATGATCGACGGCGAGAAGTGGCCGCCGGACATGCACGGCACAGGAACGGAGGACTACTTCGGTCACGCCTGGGGCATGCAGGTCGAGAACGCCTTCCCGTACAGCGGCGTCTCATACCACGAGAAGGCGCCGTTCCGTTTCAACGAGAAGCTTACCGTCTACCGGTACCACGTCTGCGATCCGGTGATCTTCCACAAGAGCATTCGCGTCAGCATCGAGCACGGCCACGCGAACGACCGCTGCGACGACTACTGCTCGACGGCCTACTGGTACCAGACGCTGCCCTCGAAGCCGCTTCCGCCTCTTCCCGCCGCGCCGGACCGCCTGCCGCGCGAGGACGTGCTCGTCCAGCCGGTCAACCTGCCGACCCCCGTCACCGGCCGCAAGCGCAGCGGCTCGCCCATCGACCCGCGGTATCCGAGCGGGTAGCCGGCTAGCTTCCGCACCGCTCGGCGATGCGACGATCTAGAGTTGTGCGAGCAACGAATCGTAATCGGCGTGCGACCCCACCCAAATCCAGACTAACGTCTCGTTCTCACCGATACCGACCGCCCGGTAGTGCATGCCTATCCGCGCCGAGTAGACGGGTAACACAGTGTGAACCCTCCGAAACTGGAGGCTCGAGTGGTACGGATCCTGTTCAAATCTCTCATACGCGCGACGCGCCTGGCGCTGCACCTCGCGCGGCAAGGCCGAAAGTGAGTCGCGAAATCGCCGCGTGGTGCGCGACCTCATATCGCCTTGGGATCCAGGGGTTGAGTCTCTCCGGCCGAGTACTCTGCAAGCGCTTCCTTGGCCAGGCGGGCCAGAGCATCCTGCGATCCGGCGAACTGCTGCGCCCAGAGCTCTTCATCAGCCAGCGCATCGAGGATGAGCGCGGCGATCGCATCCTGCTCACTATCAGGCAGCTTGGTGACCTCGTCGTAAGCCTTTTCCAAAAGCTGAGTCATGCGCTCTCTCCAACGTATGCTGTGCGACGAGCCGGTTGTCATTCCGGCCGATCTCTTGGTTCCTGACGACTTGTGTTACGAGTATACCTGCCGCGGACGCCGGCCATTGTCCGCGAGGACGTGCTCGTCCAGCCGGTCAACCTGCCGACCCCCGTCACCGGCCGCAAGCGCAGCAGCTCGCCCATCGACCCGCGGTATCCGAGCGGGTAGCCAGCTAGCTTCCGCACCGCTCGGCGACGCGCGTCCGAACGAGCATCGCGACCAAATCCGCGGGCAGCGGCTCGTCCGGCGCGAAGCGGATCGTTCCCTTGCTCAGGCTGTATTCGGCCAGCTCCTCGCGGTGCGCCTCGATGGGGTGGGCGCCAGCGTAGAAGGCGCAGTGCTTCGCCGCCGTCCCGAACGAGAAGAGGAGCCTTCCGCACTGGCGGTAGGATGGCATGCCATAGCTGATGCACTCTTCGGCGTCCGGCGCGGCGGCGCGGATGTCGCGACGGAGCTTCTCCAGCGCGGCGCGCTTATCTCCGGTGAGCGGCGCGAGATACTCATCAACAGAGCTATACTTCGGTCCCATTTGTTACCTTTGACCCATGCGCTTACCGTGCCGACGGCCCTGACTCTGCACCTTGCGACCCATGCCATTCGTACAGGTAACGCAGGTGTTCCTCAATCCGGAGCACCTCCTGAATTCTCAGCGCGCCGTGAAGCGAGTTCGCCCGGTGCGCCCTACGAAGCACTACGGAAAGCTCCGGCCCGTCCGTCTCCGCCTGATCCTCGGCGCGCGATGCCGCTTCCCATGCGAGCAGCCGTTCCCGCTGGGGGTGCGGCGCTCCTCCGCGCAGGGCCGCGACGGCCTGGGTGTGGGTGGACCAGTAGAACTCGTCGGACACATAAGGATGGAGAACGAAGCGGCACGATGCGAGCAGCGACTGCGGGAGTTCGGGCGGCACGCCGCCGTCGCGGTAGTACGGACCGCCCGTGCTCCAGACGTAATCCAGATTGCCGAAAGCCTTCCGATACGCCGCGGAACTGTTGCCGTAGGGAAGCCGCGGGTATTCCGATGGATAACTTTCGCCCGCATCAGGCGCGAGGAAGACGACGAACGTGCCGCCCGCCAGAAGTGGCAGGTGCTTGTACCAGCTATGTGCCCTGCACAGGTGCCCGACGAAGGCGCGGTGCTGCAGGCGAGTCGGCAGCGGGAGGCTGCGGATTGCGCATTCGGTATAATCGCTCACTGCCCGTTCCCGCACGCCGCGCCGTAACCCGTCTTCCGGCCGCGTTTGGTCGTTCGTCAAGCTTGAATCCGCTCCCTCCCGTCGGACATCAGCCGCCCCACGCGCTCGATGTTCGCCTGGCGCGGTCCGTCGCCGCGCGCCGGACCGCCGGGTTGTGCGGCAGCTTGTCCCGCGTCCAGATCATGAACGGCATCATACCAATCCGCCCGCGCCTGCGATGGGGCCAATCTACCCGAGAGATGGCATATTTCGCAACGGAGCTGCCGTTACGAGGTTGTCGCCATTAAGGGACGCTGCGAGGAGTAAGCCGTTCCTCGGCAATCGCGAGGGCGCTCTTGACGAACAGATCACGGTTGGCCCAATCGTCGGAAGAGCCGTGATTCTCGTGGCTGTCGCCTGGAAAGACGCCGAGGAAATGGGATCCCCCGCCAAGCTCTGCGGCCATCGCATTTACTTCCGAGGCGACGAACAGACATGGCTCTCCGGTGGCAGCATATACGACGAGTATGAACCTGTATCCGATCGCGCCAGCAGAGCGAATGTTATCCAGTAGTACGGCGTTCAGACCAGCGACCGAGTATTGGGCCACCGGTTCCGCCGCAGTTATCGCCGGCATGTAGTTCAATGAATTTCTCCTTTCAGTTGATAGGCGCCTCCCTCGTTGCGCCTCCTGTGCAAGCGGTTAGGCCGACCGGCGTGACCCCCGAATTGCGAAGCCATGGCCGCCGCTTCCGCCGCAGAGCCGCGCGAACCCGGACCGACGGTTACGCACAGTCGGTCGGGGTTGCCGATCGAACGCGCCCGTCCGAGCAGGAGGAGAAGGGGCAGGTTTGCGCCCGCGCGCAAGAGATCCGAACGCCGGCCTCGCCCTGGCTCGGACAGCGCGCGCCCAGCGACGGCGATCAGCAGCGCAAGCGCCGTCGCCTCCGTCTCGAGCGCAGACACGCCCCCGAGGCTGTACTTCCCAAAAGCAAGCGCCTCCGCCGGCACGGCCACAAGCGGAACGATGAAAGCCATCGCCAGCAGGAGAATGAGCGGCCGGTTGTGGCGAGCCTGAAGCCGCCACCGGTGGGATTCGATGTTCCCGCGCAGGCGGG
>DATGJU010000629.1:0-7038 GCA_035295045.1 Chthonomonadaceae bacterium | reverse complement strand
CGCATTCCCTTTAGCTTCTTGGTCAGGTCGGCCACGGATCCCTCGGCGACCTGCCAATCCAGCTTATCGCCAAGCTGGTTCGGTATCATCACCCCGGCTGCGACCACGCGGTTTTCCTTGTCGAGGTAAGGTGCAATGCTGGTTATCCGCAGATTTGCCGTCCTCGCGGCGGATTCCGCATCCTGAATTGAAAGTCCGTGGAACCACCGGACGCCGCTTCGTGCATACGAGCCTGTGTTATCGATCACCACCGCGTCGAACGCCGAGCCGCCGTCGACAGCCTGCAGATCGACGACGCGAACCGGATGCGCCGCCAGATAGGCCGTCAGGTCCGCCTCCGAAATCGCAGGCAGAATGGTCCACCCGACGTAGCGAGTGTTATCCTGGTCCGGCAACGCTGGCCCCGCGCCCATCACGTATGCACCGAAAACAATCGGGGGCTTCTGTGTGCTTGTCGGGGTTTGCGCCGGTGCCGTCTGTGCCACGGACCGTCCGTCGCCGATCGCCGCAAAGGCAGTCAGGATACCAAAGATAGCGGTAAGTGTCACGACCTGCACCCTCATAACATCCTTCCCTTCTTGCGCCCTTGGCTGGCGCGATCCAATCGTCGCGTAGAAAGACCTCTCATGCTATCAAAGCGCACGGACGTACAACGCTCAATGATACCGCACAAGCCTACGCGGAGGCATATGGCGGACCGCGGTATACTCGCCGGCCAGGCGGGAATTGCGTGCGGCCTGGAAGTTACCGCCCGGAGGAGGTCGCCGGCCCCGCGCTGAATCCAATCCGTGCCCCCGGCTGTTGAGACGAGAACCACCTTGTTGGAGCAAGACGTCCGTGGATCAACTGCAATCCGCGTTGGCGCAGCGCGCGCTTGGCGAGTTCGCCCGCAATCCGATCGGGCTGATTCTGAAGGCCAGCTCCGAAGCGGCCGCGCGAGACGCGGCGCTCCAGCTATTCCACCGGACGGTCGCAATCGTGCCTGCGTACGCCGCCTTCCTTGCAGGGCACGGTGTGAATGCGGCGGACATACGGACATTCTACGACTTCCAGCGGCTGCCGCCGACCACAAAGGCCGGCTACATCCTCCGCCATTCGCTGCCGGCGCTCTGCCGCTGGGGCCGTCTGGACTCCTGCGACATGATCGCGGTCTCCTCCGGCTCGACGGGCCAGCCCTGCTTCTGGCCGCGCTTCGTGTCGGACGAGATCGAGATCGCCGCGCGCTTCGAGCAGATCTTTCGCGGCAGCTTCCGCGCCGGCGAGCGGTCCACGCTGGCCATCGTCTGCTTCGCGCTCGGTACGTGGGTCGGCGGAATGTACACGGCTGCCTGCTGCCGCCACCTCGCCGCCAAGGGCTATCCGATCACCGTAGTGACGCCGGGGACGAGCCGGGAGGACATCTTCCAATGTGTCCGCGAGCTGTCGCCGCACTTCGACCAGACTGTGCTGCTGGGCTACCCGCCATTTCTGAAGGGCACGATCGACGAGGGACGGACGCGTGGCGTCGACTGGACGGCGCGGCCGATCAAGCTCGTAATGGCCGGCGAAGTGTTCAGCGAGGAGTGGCGGACGCTGGTAGGCGAGCGGGCCGGCTCGACCGACCCGCTGCGCGATTCGGCCTCGCTCTACGGCACGGCGGACGCCGGCGTGCTGGGCTGCGAGTCGCCGCTCTCGATCTGCGTCCGCCGCTGGCTGGCCGACAATCCGCGGGCGGCGCGCGAGCTGTTCGGCGAGTCGCGGCTGCCCACGCTCGTCCAGTACGACCCGATGAGCCGTTACTTCGAGGCCGGCGACGACGGCGCGCTGCTATTCACGGGCGACAACGGAACTCCGCTGATCCGCTACAACATCCTGGACAAGGGCGGCGTCGTCACATACGACGCGATGCTCGCGTTTCTCCGCGAATGGGGCTTCGATCCGCTGGCGGAGCTTGGGGCCGACCGGCTCGGCGCATGGCGTCTGCCGTTCGTCTACGTGTTCGGCCGGTCGGATTTCACCGTCTCCTACTTCGGCGCGAACATCTACCCGGAGAACGTAACGGTCGGGCTGGAGCAGCCGGATATCCACGGCTGGGTCACCGGCCGATTCGTAATGCAGGTCCTCTCGGACGCGGACCTGGACGAGTACCTCTCCGTCACGGTCGAGCTGGCGCCGGACAGCGCGCCGGACCCCGGCCTCGCGGACCGCATCGCCACGTCGATACGCGACCACTTGCTGCGCCTCAACAGCGAGTTCGCCAGCTACGTGCCGGCCGCCTCCCAGACGCCGGTTGTCACCCTGCGGTCCGGCGGCGATCCGGAGTACTTCCCCGCCGGCGTGAAGCACCGCTACACCCGGCGGTAACCCTATCCGCGACCGGCGGGCGTGGCGCAGGTCCATTCCGAGCGGCGGAGCTACTTGTAGTCCTCTCTCGGCGGGTTGAAGATGTCGAGGGCGCGGGCGCCGGCGGTCAGGGCCCTCGCGCTATGCGGAACGTTGGAGGGGATCAGGTAGGAATCGCCGGTGCGGATGGCGCGGGTCTCGCCGTCGATCGTCAGCTCGAACTCGCCTTCCAGCCCCATCCCCATCTGCTCGTGGACGTGGCTGTGCGTTGGGA
Organism: Chthonomonadaceae bacterium; assembly: GCA_035295045.1. Taxonomy (GTDB): domain Bacteria; phylum Armatimonadota; class Chthonomonadetes; order Chthonomonadales; family Chthonomonadaceae; genus DATGJU01. Next base: position 4,442 of record DATGJU010000629.1, on the reverse strand, counting down.
CGGCCGCGCCCGCAAAGGCGAACGTGACGAACGACATCATCAGCGCCTCGCCCCACGCGGTCGTGATGGTGACGCCAGGAAAGATCTCCCGCGTCGGCTGCTGCGCCAGATCGAAGAACGGCATCTTTATACTGTTCTTTCTGCGTCGTAACCACGAAAGCCGCGCACCATCAGCCCGCGCTGGTTCTCCTTGCGGGCTTGCTCCGCGCGCTTCTCGGCATCCGCGCGATTCTGCACCGTGCTGCCACTGATCACAACGTAGTCGTTCGCCGCGCGGTACCGATTGATGAAGACGGGCCGCGCCTTCTCAGAATAGTTCTCTTTCGAGCCGTGGACGGTCTTGACGTGGAAGAAGATCGAGTCACCGGCTTTGCCCGCCATCGGCAGCGCGCGCTCCCACGGCCACTCGTCCGCGTCCAGGCCAAGGTGAGAGAACGTGTCGACGTGATCGAGCACGCCCATCCGGTGCGAGCCAGGCACGACGTGGAGCGCGCCGTTCACGAGGTCCGTATCGACCGCGTAGTTGAGCACGCCCACGGGACCCTCGAATCGGTGCTCGAAGTAGGCGGCGTCCTGGTGGAGATGCTTCGAATGGCCGCCCACCGGCTCCTTGTAGAGACACTGCCCGTTCAGGAACAGCTCGATGTCCGACCCGAGAATCGCCTCGACCAGGTCGACGACGCGCGTGTCCAGCGCGGACTGAAGGAACGCGGCGCTGGTGAAGTAGCTTACGGCCAGAACCATGATCTGCTTATCCCGGGCGAAGTTTGCAGGCGCCGGAAGGAACAGCGTGCCGTTCGGCGTGGTCCACCCCTCCGGCACCTGCTTCGCCCGGTCCAGCAGCGCAATCGACTCCGCCGCCGCGCGCTCGATGTCCCGGTTGATCGCCTCCAGGTACGGCGTCATCAGCCCCCGCACCACCAGGCAGCCCTGCTCCCGGTAGATTTCGGCCGCCCTCTGCAAATCAAGTCCGCAGGCGTCCAGCTCGATATCCGAGATCGTCACGTCGTGCACGTTCGCCACCGCCTCCCTTCCCAATCGCATCACCACATTACGCCGTGTCGAAACCCCGCGATGAGACGGATGAGACGAATTTGGCCGGTACCCCTATTCCTCCCAGATCCAACGCCTGCATCCCTTCGAGGCTTTGCGGCTTTGCGTGAGCCGATCTTCGCGCTCTTTGCGTTCTTCGCGCGAGATAACTCCGTCACCCCTTCTTGCGCGGCACGATCCGCAGGCCCAGCTCGCGGAGCTGAAGCTCATCCACAGGAGAGGGCGAATCCATCATCGGATCATAGCCGAGCCCCATCTTCGGGAAGGCGATCACTTCCCGGATGTTCGGCTCGTCCACCAGGTTCATTATCAGCCGGTCGATACCGGTCGCGAAGCCCCCGTGCGGCGGCGCGCCGTAGGAGAAGGCCTCCAGGATGTGTGCAAAGCGCTCCTGCTGCCGCTCCGGCGAGATGCCGAGCAGCGTGAACACCTTGGCCTGGATGTCCGGCCTGTGGATTCGAATGCTGCCTGAGCCCGACTCCTGGCCGTTGCAGACCAGATCGTAGCACTGCGCGCGAATCTTCGCCGGATCGGTATCGAACAGCGGCCAATGCTCCTCGTAGGGCATTGTGAACGGGTGGTGCTCGGCGTCCCACCGGCCCTCCTCTTCGTTCCACTGAACGAGCGGGAAGTCGGTGATGATGCAGAACGCCAGCGTGTTCGGATCGCGCAGGCCGAGGCGCCGGCCGATCTCTAGCCGAAGGCGGCTCAGCACGTTGGCGACTACCGACGGCTTGGGGTCCGCGACGATGCAGACCAGATCGCCGGCTTCGGCCTGCGCGGCCGTCAGCAGGCGCGCCATCTGGCCGTCGCTCAGAAACTTGGCGAGCGCGGACTTGACGCCCTGGGGATTCGGCTCGGTGACCGCGACCGTGCCCAAACCCTTCGCGCCGAATTCGCGGCAGAAGGCCTGGAGATCGTCCACCTCCTTGCGGGAGAGCGTCGCGCCACCGGGATAACGGACGGCCTTCACCTCGCCGCCGCCCTCGATCGCGGCGGTGAACGGAGCGAATTCGGTCTCGCGCGCAATCTCCGTCAGGTCGATCAGCTCCAGCCCGAACCTCAGGTCCGGCTTGTCGCTGCCAAAGCGGCGCATCGCCTCGTCCCATGTCAGCCGGGTGAAGGGCGTCGGCATCGCCTTGTCGCTCACGCGGCAGACGACGTACTGCGTATAGCCCTCCAGGATTTCGAGCACGTCCTCCTGGGAGACGAACGACATCTCGACGTCAAGCTGCGTAAACTCCGGCTGGCGGTCGGCGCGCTGGGCCTCGTCGCGGAAGCAGCGGGCGATCTGGAAGTAGCGCTCATAGCCGGCGACCATAAGGAGCTGCTTGTACTGCTGGGGCGATTGCGGCAGCGCGTAGAAGCTGCCCGGCTCGAGGCGGTACGGCACCAGATAGTCACGCGCGCCTTCAGGCGTGCTCTTGGTGAAGAGCGGCGTCTCGATCTCGAGGAACCCGCGCGTGTCGAAGTAGTCGCGGATCAGTTTGACGACGCGATGGCGCAGCTCCAGCCGCTGGTACATGGCCGGCCGGCGCAGGTCGAGATAGCGGTATTTAACGCGCAGCGTCTCGTCCACCTGCATCATGGCCGCCTCGTCCGCGACCTGGAACGGCAGCGGCTTCGAGCTGTTCAGCACTTCGAGCTGCTGCGCTTCGACCTCGATTGCGCCGGTCTTCAGGTTGGGGTTCTCGGTGCCGGGCCGGCGCGGGCGAACGACGCCCTCTATCGAGAGCACGAACTCGCTTCGCACGCTGTTGGCCGGCGCGACCAGATGCGGCGCGCTGTTCTTGTCGACGACCACCTGGACGATGCCCGTGCGGTCCCGCAGGTCGATGAACACCAGATCGCCAAAGGTCCGCTGGCGATGCGCCCATCCGTTGAGCGTGACCTGCCTGCCCGCATCCTCAGCGCCGAGCGCGCCGCAATCCACCGTCCGTTTGCCGCTGTTCAAGTAGATCGATCCTCCACAATCCTATTTCGGGACCACCTCGAGGCGGGTCTCCGATACGCACCTTGACAGGTCACGCGGTCGCAGCGTGCGCATGATTCTAACCCATTTGGCAGTTTGTGTCTACGCGCGGCGCTTAGTTCGGCATCGGCAGCAGCCTCTGCGCCGACATGTCGTAGCGGATATGGGCGGGGTGATCGCCGTGGTAGATCGGCTTGCCGTCGAGGAAGACCGCGTAGCCGTGAACGCCAGGCGCGACGTGGCCGCCGCCTCTGTCCCAGGCGATGGTTACGTCGTGCCCGTGATAGGCCTGGCCATCGAGGGCGTAGTAGGACCACGCATGGTCCGGCAGGAGCGGATCGATCTCCAGCACGCTGTCGGCGCGGGGCACGATGCCGATGAGGTCGCGTACGAGCGGGTCGATCCAGGTGGAGTGGTTGTAGTCGCGCTGCGGCGTCTTCCATTCGCCGGTGTCACCGTTGTAGTACTCGCCGGTCCAGGGATACCGCATGTCGCCGTCCTTGAACTGCGCCATGGTGAACGAGTGGAACAGGGCGTACAGCCGCTCGCGCGTAACGGCGCTCGGGCCGTAGTCGCGCAGCATGTTTGCCATGGCGGTCAGGACGATGCTGTTCGCGTGCGGCCAGGTCGGGCCGTTCCACATGCAGCCGCTGCCGCCCGGCCCGACCGGCCAGCCGTTCTGCGAGTAGGCGGGGCAGTCCTTCGAGACGGATGCCAGCGGCCATTTTGTCCAGAACTGGTCCGGATCGAACACCTGCGCCCACGCGGCCTCGAACCCGCTGTTTCGTCGCGGCAGGTCGAAGTAGAAGGGATAGAGGCCGATGATCTCCCGCGTGGGCGAAAGCGGCCCCAGGGCTGCCGCCGGACGCGGATCCTCGGCGCGCCGGGACTGGAACCAGTGCGTGTCCCGGTTCCACAGATAGGACATGGCTCCGGCACGCACGTTCTCCGCCTCGAAGTCCACCCACTCGGCATCGTTCGCGCGGCCAAGCTCGCGATAGATGCGCCCAGCCGCCTGGGCGTCGCCGAAAACGTAAGCGGTGAGGTCGACCCGATAGAGCGGCGTCATCTTCGATGGATCGGTTCCGGCCCCGCCGCCGGTCTGGTAGCCGGCAAACGAGAAGAACGAGGGCTGCCATTCCATGCCCGTCCACCAGTGACTGTCCACGCGAAGCAGCCCGGAGCCTCCGTTGCCGTAGACGGTTCGCCAGGCCTCGGCGTTCCTGGCGACCGGGTCGGCGACTCTGGCCAGCAGCGCGCGGTCCGGGTGGACAGTGTAGACGTCCCAGGCGGTGGACCCAATCCAGTCGGTATACTGGCCGCCCTGCTGCCCGGCCGGCGTAACGTGGCTCGGAAAGATGCCGTCCGGACGCGGATTCTCCGTCCAGGTCTGGAGGTGGCCCCAGGCGTAGGAGGG
>DATGJU010000628.1:0-9329 GCA_035295045.1 Chthonomonadaceae bacterium | reverse complement strand
ACCGGGCTGCCCACCGGGCCGGGGCGCTGGCCCTGTGGGACCTGAGCCACAGCGCCGGAGCCGTCCCGCTCCACCTCGACGACGACGGAGCCGACCTGGCCGTCGGCTGCACCTACAAGTACCTGAACGCCGGGCCGGGCGCGATCGGCGGGCTCTACCTGAACCGCCGGCATCACGGCGCGGAGCCCGGGCTGGCAGGCTGGTTCGGCAGCCGTCGCTCCACGCAGTTCGACATGCTGCCGGAGCTCGATTCGGCGCCGGACGCGAGCCGGCTGCACGTCGGCACGCCCAACATTTTGAGCGTCGCCGCGGTCCAGGGCGCGCTGGAGGTCGTTAACGCGGCCGGCATCGCGCGGATCCGCCGCAAATCGCTCGACCTGACGGCCTTCCTGATGGCCCTGGCCGACGCAGAGCTGGCCGAGTTCGGCGTCCGAGTGGCGAACCCCCGCGAAGAGGAGAGGCGCGGCGGCCACGTGGCGCTGGCGCACCCGGAGGCGACGCGGCTCTGCCGGGCGCTCAAGGCCGCTCGCGTCGTCCCGGACTTCCGGCCGCCGGACATCGTCCGTCTGGCCCCGGTCGCGCTCTACAATACGTTCGAGGACTGTTTCCGAGCGGTGGCGACGCTGCGCTCCATCCTGGAGACCGGCGAACATCTGAACTACGAGGCGGGCAGGGGACTTGTGGCGTGACGTCCATGTGTCCCTCTTACAATCAAACGAACCCGCGAAGGCGGGTTTGGTAAACTTAGGCCGGTACTTCCGTGCCGGGAAGCTCCCATGACTATTATCGATATTTCCCGAAGCCTGGAGGCGGCGACCGCGGTCTGGCCCGGCGACGAGCCGTTTCGCTATACGCGCTCGTGGCGGATCGCGGACGGCGCCGCGGTCAACCTCGGCAGCATCACGACGAGCCTGCACGCCGGAACGCACGTGGACGCGCCGGTCCATTTCCGCAACGGCGGACCCACGGCGGAGCAGCTCCCGCTTCAGCCGTTCATCGGTCCGGCCATCGTGGTCAACCTGGAGGGCCGCCACGAGATCACGATCGACGACGTCGCGGTGGCCGCCGAGCTTGCCCCGCGCGTGCTGATCCGAACCGCGGTCTGGCCGGATGGCGCTCCCTTTCCGACCCGCTTTCCCGTAATGGCGCGCAGCGTCCCGGCCTATCTCGCCGGCCGGGGCGCGCTCCTTGTCGGCCTGGACCTACCTTCGGTGGACGCATTCGATAGCAAAGAGCTGCCGAACCACCACGCACTTCACGAGGGCGGAATTCAGATCCTCGAATCCCTGGATCTAGACCATGTTCCTCCCGGCCGCTACGAGCTCGTCGCTCTGCCGCTCAAGCTGGCCGTCGCGGACGCCTCGCCGGTCCGCGCCGTGCTTCGGACCTAACCCCCGGCCCCGCTGCCGGTTGCGGACCAAACCCCCCGGGTCCCGCTGCCGCTTGCGGACCTAACCCCCCGGTTCCGCTGCCGGTTGCGGACTTAACCTCCCGGCCCCCTTTCCCGCAAGCGCGAAGGGGGAGAATCCGCGTACGCGGCTTCGCGTGTGCGGGAACCGGGAGAGAGTGCATTGGTCGCGTCTCGCTTGCGGGAACCGGGAGAGAGAGTGCATTGGCCCCTTCCCGCTTGCGGGAGGGGGTCGGGGGTAGGTCCCGCCCATACCGGGCTGTCCTTATGAGGTATGACACAGTCCCGTTGGGGGAGGTTGGGGTAGGCTGGCCCCTTCCCGCTTGCGGGAGGGGGTTGGGAGCAGGTCCTACCGCGCGCCGAACGGCTCCAACGCCGCGTAAAACCGATATCCCTTGATCTTGCCGGGCTTGTCGCCCGAGCGTGGCACACAGCGGAACCCGGAGCAGACCACCGGTTCCCCCAGATCGATCACGACGCGGTGCGGATGACCGGTCACGCGCTCGCTCCAGGCGGTGTGCCAGATCGAGCTCTCATCGCCATCGATCATGTTGTCCGCGGAGCCATCTTCCTGAGCCGATTCCTCGCTGTCCGCGTAGAGGATGCGCCACCGACCCGACTTGAGCGGCCGGCCCGCGCCGTCCAGGACCTGCAGCTCCGCGCAGGAGGCGAATGCGCTCCCGTCGAAGGCGCTCGTCGACTCGAGGCAGACGAAACGTGCGCGTCGCGGTGCGAACCGCACGATCTGCGCGGAGTCGGCGCTGGTGAACGCCCCCTCGGCGGCGAGGTCCGCCTGAGTCGGCGCCGGCTGCCGCGACATCTTCGGCCGCGCGGCGAGACCGCTCTCGGTCGCCGGAGTCAGGCGGTCGAGGATCGGCTCCGCTATCCCGCGGATGGTGGGCGGACAGGAAATCAGCTCCTCGAAGACGACGATCCGGTTGCGGCCGCGCCTGAGCCAGGGCCCCGGCAGGTATAGCGTCTGCTGCGGCCCGATCGACCAGTAGCGGCCGAGCGCGTGGCCGTTGACCCATACGGCGCCCTTACCCCAGCCCCGCATATCCAGGAATGTGTCGCCGATCCGGTCGACCTGGAAGCTGCCGACGAGAAAGTGGGGCGCTGCCTTACGGGAGGCGCCGGCCGGCGCTTCGCCCTCGCTCGACAGCCGCGGTTTCTTACCGCTCGTTCGGGCCGTGGCGCTTGCGCGATCCGTGTTCGGCTCGCTATTTCGCCCGCCGCCCGTCTCCCGATCCCCGGCCGCGGCGCCGAAGTCCATCCCATGCAATGGCGCATTTCCATCGTGCGCGAGCCCGATTGCCCGCCCAATGGCGGTACGCCGGTCGAGGGGCAATTCCGTCGCGTTGAAGGCTGTCCCAACCGAGCGCCCCTGTCCCCCGGCAGCCGGCCACATGTCTGCCGCCCATTGCCCTCGTCCATCCGGCCTCGACCTCCTGGCACTACCGCCCGACACCGCTGCGGCGGGCGGTGGCCGCGGGTCGGTCATCGGCAGGGGATAGATCCGCCAGCCCTTTAGCTCCGTATCGCCGAGCGTGACGGACTCGGTGATGCCCTTGTGGTTGTCCTGAAGTAGCGGCCCATAGTTGATCCGGCCACAGTTCTCGAGGAGGATGTCCAGGGTCGCGCCGGCCGCTGGAATACTCACCTGCAGGCTGCGCTGGTTCCGGCGCCTGTCGAGCGTGCCGGCGGGAGCTCCATCGATCATCACGACCGCGAAATCCCGGACGTTCCTGACCGTCAGCCGATCGTCAGCCGGTCCAGCGACGTGCGTGCGGTAGAGGATGAAGCCGTAGTCCTGGCCGGCGGCCTCCATCGAGATCGGCCGCTCGGAATGAATGGGAGGCGGCAGCCGGTCGAGCACGGACCCGGCGGCTTGGAGCGTGATCGTCGGAATGGAGATCACCGGATTGGCCGCCGGAATGTCCGGAAGCGACTGCCCGGGCATTCGCGCGCGGATCGTATTGCGCATATTGGCGTACTGCGGCGTTGGCCGGCCCGCCTCGTCCAGCGGCGCGCTGTAGTCGTAGCTCGTAATGGACGGCAGATAGCCGGAGCCGTAGTTCGCGCCGTTCATGAATCCGAAGTTCGTGCCGCCGTGGAACATGTAGAGGCTGATCGAGCAGTCGTGCTGCAGGAACCAGTCGAGCGTCGCGGGCGCGGAGTTGGGGTTTGAGTGGACGAACGGCTCGCCCCAGTGGTCGAGCCAGCCCGGATAGATCTCCGGCGCGAGGTACGGTCCGCCGCGGTGGAAGGAATCGACGACTCGGATGAGCTGCGGTCCGCCGGCGCCATTCACGCCCGGCAGCGCTCCGTCGATGTGGCCGGCGGCCGTCTGCGATGGACCGTCCGCCGTGAAGAGCGGCACCGTGAATCCGGCTCTGCGAATCGCATCGCGGATCGCGGCCATGTAGGCGCGGTCCGAGCCGAACGATCCGTACTCGTTTTCGACCTGGACCATCAAGACGTTGCCGCCGCGATCCGCCTGCATCGGCGCGAGCCGACGGCCGACTTCGCGCAGGTACCGCTCCGCGTAACGCAGGAAGTTCGGGTCGCTCGTGCGGACCCGCAGCTCGTGGCCGCCGGTCTTTTCGTTCAGCAGCCAGTAGGGCAGGCCGCCGAACTCCCACTCGGCGCAGACGTAGGGGCCGGGTCGGAGGAGGACGTAGAGACCCTCCTCGTGCGCAATTCGGACGAACGCTGCAAGATCGGCGTCGCCGTCGAAGCGGAACCGGCCCTTTTGCGGCTCATGAACGTTCCAGAAGACGTAGGTCGCGATCGTATTGAGGCCCATCGCCCTGGCCATGCGAAGCCGGTGCCGCCAGTAGGCGCGAGGAATTCGCGGATAGTGCATTTCGCCGGCAATGATCGTAAACGGCTTCCCGTCCAGGAGAAACCTGCCTCCATCGATCGCAAAGGCGTGTGCAACCGCCGCCCGGACGCTGGACTCCCGCTCTCCCGGCCCCTGCGCGCGTGCTGGAGCGGGAGCGAGCGCAGAGAGGGTTAAAGCAGTGATTGCCGCGAGGCTCGCGACCCACTTGAGGACGCAGAATGCCGCCCGGAGACCGGCGGGTTTGGCGTCCCAAGCCGCTGAAAATGCACGTTTCATCGTAAACACCGGACGAGCTTATCGACGTCCGCGAAGGCGGACATAATGTTGTCGCGAGCCGAGGACTCTAGTCCCACGGGAGTGCTTTGAAGGCGTCGTGACGCGCAATCCCCGTCACTCCACGTCCGAGATCGTACCGTCCTGCTCCAAAATCGCGCAGTAGCGAAACATCGGACGCAGCGAGTCGGGGAAGCCGTCGTAGGTGGCGCGCGGGATCTTCATGCGGACGGAGTGGTTCTCGAAGCGGAACCAGCCGCGCGAATAGACGAGCGCGATATTCGGCCGTGAGCGCTCACCGTGGCTCGGCGTGCCGCGGTGCCACATCCGCGCGTCCCGCAGGAGTATGGAGCCGGTCTTGGGCAGCAGTCGCACCGAGTTCATCTTCGCCGCCATACGCTCGAGATCGCGCGGCTCCGCAATCATGTGGGTGCCGTTCGGCCAAATCTCCAGCGGCCCGTTCTCCTCGGTGAAATCGACCAGTGGCGTGTTCAGCACGACGCTGTAGACCGGAACGCCGAACGGACCCTCTGGAAACGGCAGCCGGCAGTCGAGGTGGACGCGCTGATAGTCGGAGCCAGGGAAGGGCGTGTCGGACGCAAAGTAGGTGAGGATGCTATCCTTCCCGAACAGGTTCTCAAGGATCGCCAACACGGTCGGGTTCGCGTACAGTATCGGGTCGGCGAACGGCGGCTCGAACGGCAGGTGCATCTGAAACCGATTCGCGCCCCGGTTCGGCGGCTGTGACTCGCGCTTCGCCCGCAGCAGCGGATCGAACGCCGCCCGCATCGCGTCCACCGTTTCGGCCGGGATCATGTCGTCCAGCAGGACGTAGCCGTTCATGCGTATCTCGTCCGCCAGCGACTGGATTTCGTCCGGGCTTCGCTCGATGCAGGTCATCGGTGACTGTTCTCCTTGTCTCGATCCGTATCGCCGGCCTCCGGGACCGGCAGGACGTACAGCGCCTGGTTGAATGTGAAGCTGATCCGCTTGTTGTCCGGCGACCAGTCAATATTATCCAGGTAGAGACGCGTTTGGGGTCCGAGGATTTGCTGCGAGCCTAGCTCCCGAAGGCTTCCGCCAGTCGAATCGGACGTCCAGAGCTCCTCGTACAGCTTCGCGCGGGCGGGGAATGTGGATATCAGCGCATGTATGCGGCGCGCGATCTCCGGCACTGCTGTTGTGTTCATATCGTACAGCACTGTCCGGCCGCCGTGCGAAAGGATCGCATTGTTCAGGGCGTCGAATCCCTTCGGCGCGGGAATGCCAAACGACCGATAGCCGGACTGCGATTGGCGCGCGTCTCTCTCATTGGTCGAGGTTAGATCGAACCAAAGCACGCGATTCGGTGGTACTCCGGAGCGAGCGGCGACAGCGATCTCCAGGGGAGCCGACCTCCGCCGACTGGCAAGCAAACTCGCCGCGGCGGCGCCGTCTCGAGGGATACTCCGGTCCTTTTCGGCGCCAGAACCATCTACCTCTATGATTGGCCCCTCCCACTGCTCACCGATCAAGTCCAGGTGCGACGAGTCCCGCCATGCCGTTACAAGGGTTCGTGGCTGTAGACCATCGCGGAACCGGCTTCCGTCCAGAGCCACAGTCGCCACAAGCGGAAAGTCGTCCCTGACGCGATGGAACAGCAGGTACTGGCCGCCGGGCGACGGATTCAGCCAGTAGGGCGACTGGCCGAGCCGGTCGAACGTTGTCGTCAGCCCAGTCAGGGGAGTGCGGCGCCCGGTCGATACTTCGATCTCCTCGGCACGTCCGTGCCATCCGCCGCCCATTGCATTCTCGGAGCGATCGGTGACTACGACGAGCATCCTGTCGTTCGAGAGCCAGCATGTCGTAATCTCATCGGCGCCGAGTGCGGCGACAAGCTGTGCCTTCTCCGTCAGCGATCGCTCGCCGCCGATGGCGCTCAGAATCGCCGCGCCGGCGGCCGCGGCGATGCTGGCGAGAATAGCGAGTGCAAGCCGCCGTCTCCGCATAACGCGAGCTCCTAACAGGCCCTTACCTCGGCGCACCGCTTGCAATCGCTGCTTGATAGCCGCCAGGTGAAGTTACCGCGTCCCGGCAGCAAATCCTGCAAACGCGTTACGTTTTCCTGGCGAGTACCGTCATAAGGCGAATATGCAGGTATCGGCACATAGGAGAAGTGTGATGAAACAGTGGTATCGCATCGTATCGTTAGCGGCCCTGACCATAGCAGTGGCGCCTATCGCGTCGGTGGCCGGAAGGCCGGTCGAGGTGTTGACGCCCGAGCAGCTCTGGAAGCAGGCAGACGTAGTCGTTATCGGGAAGGCGCAGTCGTCCAGCAGCCCGCCGCTTCGCAATTCCAGGCCGAATACCTGGACGGACGTGCACACCGTGTTTACCGTGGAGGCCGCGCTCAAGGGTAAGGCGGCGGGCAAGACGATCACCCTGCAGCACTACCGATACCATAGCCCCGAGGCGGAGATAACCGAGATCGACGGACCGGTCTTTGTCAAATTCGACACCGCGAAGCACGAACAGTACCTCTTGTTCCTGAAAGCGCCCAGAGGCCTGCCTGCCGACGCGCCCGTGGAGTACCAGCCACTGACCGGGCAGATGGACCCGCGCGGATCGTTTATGCTTCTGGTCCCGATGCAGCGGTAGGCCGGGCAATCGGCAATCGGCGGTCGGGGTGGAGCAGGCAGTCGGCAATCGAGGTGAGAGCGGTTTGGCTGCCAGTGCGCCGGAAACAGAGGCGGCTTCGCGAATGCCGAATGCCAATTGCCGATTACCTGCTTATCGATTCCTGCTCAGTTTGCCACAAGTGACCGCTCAGACCGCAAAGCGCTTGCGGCGGAATCCGAAACGTGGTATAGTTTCCAAAATGGGCCGGTGCTGTGAGAGCCTAACGCGCGCTTGCTGGGCGTTGCGCCGCTCCCATAGGACCACGTGGTTCCTAATTAAGCTTTCCGATTCGACTCTGCGGCCCGAAGGAGCCTGACATGGTGGCACGCTGCTCGTTGAGAAATCTCATGATGGCGGTCGCGGCTTCCGCGGCCTTGAGCCTCTGCGTCGCGGGGGGATCGCTCGCGCAGGCGAAGCCGGACGACAAGGCGCCGAAGTCTGGGGACAATTCAAAGGCTGGCGGCGCACCGGCGCCTGCTGACTCGCCGAAATCTGATGGATCCGACGTTGTCGACAAGTTCAGGGATGTCAAGGTGACGGTGAACGCGGATAAGGCCAACCTGGTCGACGCGATCCGTGACTTGATGAAAAGCGCAAAAGCCGATTTCCGGATCGATAACGAGCTGAAGGACGGCACTGTCTCGCTGCACCTGACCGACATGCCGTTCAAGGACGCGCTGGCGACGCTGATCAAGGTGAGCACTGTGCCGGTCGCCTACGAGACGACCGATGGCATCTTCCACTTCAAGCTGCGTCCCGAGCCGCCGCCCGACGCTCCCGCGGCCGATCCGGCCACTACGCCGGCCGCCAAGGCGCGCGCGAAGGTGGACCGGATACCACTGGACCAGCTGACTGCGGCGCAGGCGCTCCGCAAGCTTACCGGCCAGTTCGACGACCGGCCGCCCATGCTCTACCAGCACAGCACCGCGCCATTCGGGCACGGCTCTACCAGCCAGTCCGGCCTGTTTGGTTCGCAGGGTATAACCTATAATCCCGATGGCTCGGTGACTCGCAACGTCAGTCCGCAGCTCAACATCCTGGGTCTCCTTCGGGGTCTGCTCGGCGGCATCCGCTAGCCGACCGCTCGGCTGCAAGCGGTCTGCAGAATCGGACACGCCCAGGGGCACGAGGGCGCGAAGAGGACCGTTCGGGGCAGCAGCCGTGTTCGAGTCGCTGCGCGTGAGGTAAACAGTTAAGAGCCGGAGGAGATCCTTCAAGATCTCCTCCGGCTCTTCCCATTCTGACTGCCGCGGGTCCGCCCGCGCCAGCATTGCTTCTCCCCGCGCTTTCGCGTCAGGAAGGGGTTTGCGCGCTCCGCCTACTCCGTGCGGACGTAAGCGCCGTCGCTGGCCCGCTCCAGGCCGTACATCGTCGCGAGCGCGTACGTCGCGTGCGCCGCCCGGAGCCGCGAAAGGCGGCTGACCTCGTCTCCCGTGCGGAAACGGCCCGTAAGGTGCGGCAGCTCGTCTGCGTGAGCGGTCTCAAGCACGTCGATGAGCCGGGCGACGGCGAGGTCACGCACCCGCTCGTCAAGCCGCGCATTGCCCACCAGCCTCGCGAATCGGCGCTGCGCCCTGTCCATGGTCCGCACTCGCCTGGATGATCTCCTGCAATCGATAAGTGCGTTCATCAGCTGTCTTTCCTTATCTAACCCTTATTAACCTTCGTTCCGAGGTCTTTATGCCGAGCCCACGGCTCCGTCTCTGCTCGGCCGCGCTACGCGGGCCACACTGTTGGCGCCGCTGCGCCGCTTTCTCGACGCCATCGGCTCATGCCGTACAAACGCCCGCCGGGAACCGGGTTCCGAAGCGGGCGCAAGCGGGGACGACGGCGGTCCTGTCGTGGACAGGCGCTATGTACGACACCCTCGTGCGCACCGGAACAGCACGTTCGCTCTTGATCTGAATGCTACAGAACGCACAAATGACACCTCTCGCCGAGATAGCTCCCCAATAGCATGAATAGCCGGAGCATGGTTCATCGGCTGGTCATCGCCGTTTAAGCTTGTCCGTGTTCCTAAACATATAGACAGCGTGCAACCCTCAGGGTTTCAATGAATTTTCACCGACGCTGCAACGATCTCAACAATCGGTCCGCCGGCCGCACATGTGCGCCGGCATGGCGGGATACGGAACCTTCTTCTGT
>DATGJU010000627.1:0-15363 GCA_035295045.1 Chthonomonadaceae bacterium | reverse complement strand
CCGTTGCAGGCCATGGAGATATCGGGCTTCTTGAACTTGAGATACCAGAACAGCATCGCGAACGTCGCGCCGAAGACGGCGGCCAGGTTCGTGTTGATCGCGACTACTGCGCAGCGCAAGTCGGTAGCCGCGAGCGTCGAGCCGGGATTGAATCCCATCCAGCCGAACAGCAGGATGAAGGTTCCCGTGACCACGAATACCAGATTATGGCCGGGGAAGGCGCGCGCCTTGCCGTCCGGGCCGTATTTGCCGAGGCGCGGACCGAGGATGATCGAGAGCGCCATGGCCGCCATGCCGCCGACCATGTGAACGACGGTCGAACCTGCGAAGTCGACGTAACCGTGGCCGAGGTGCTTCGTAGTGCCGAGCTGCGAGAGCCAGCCACCGCCCCACGTCCACGCCCCGCTCACGGGATAGAGTACCGCCCCGACGAACAGCTCGCACAGGATGAACGCGCCAAATGTGATGCGCTCGCAGATCGAGCCGACGATGATGTAGCCGGCTGTCTCCATGAATACGATCTCAAACATCATGAATCCGAATACGGAGGCATCGTAACTGGCGCCGCTCATGAAGAAGCCCTGGCCGCCCAGAACGTTGGGTATCAGCCAGTGATTGAGCGGTGGAACTCCGCCCAATCCGCCCGGCGCGGTGGCGCCGCCGTTGGTCGCGACGGCTCCGAACATGAACGCGAAACCGACTGCGAAGTAGGCGATGAAGGCGAAGACGTAGGCCGCGAAGTTCAGCATCATCAGGTGACCGGCGTTTTTCTTGCGGATAAGGCCCGTAGTCAGAAGCGCGAACCCGGCCTGCATGAAGAGCACGAGGTAGCCGGTGTTGAGAGTCCACGCCATGTTGGTGCCGACGCGCACGTGGCCGACGGAATCGGCGAGCTTGACCGCGAGCGGCTCCTTCTTCGCCATCTCGTTGTATTCGTCCAGCGCCTTCTTCTTGTCGGCCTTTGCCTGCGCGCTGTCTGTGTCGCCCGGAGAGGGCGGCACGAATGCATTCCCGCCGGCGTCCACGGCGGTCGTCTTGTCGCCTGTGTTAAGGCCGGACGGATCGCCCTTGGTCGCATCAAAGGCCGCGGCCGGCGCTGGAGCCGGAGCGGCCGCCGTCGTCGTTGTCGAAGGCGGCGCGCCTCCGGGTGGCGCCGCGCCGGATGAGTCCGGCTGCGCCCGCGCGGCCGTCGAAACCGCGCAGAAGCAGGCGACCGCGAACGCCGCAAGGACGCGGGCCCAGGCGTCTCCCTTTCGAGTTCGTCTCATGTCTCTGTATTCTCCATTCGCGACGAATAGCCGCTTGTGAGTGGAACGCGTTCGGGCGTTCCCGTCTGGCAACTTGTGTTGCGCTTCTCGTTTCGCCGGAGCCCGCGCCAAAGTAATTGGGATTGACACGCAGTGGGTCCGCGCGGCGCCATCCGGCGGCGCCCGGATATCGCGTGTCTGCCGGCTCCGGTCGAACACTCTCGATGTCCGTCGGAAAGCGGTGCTGCCGTGCCGGCGACAATGCCGACCAGGCACATACTGAATGGGATTGGAATAGGCTTTGCGACGGCGATGTCGCGAATGGGCGGAGCCGGCAGATCGTCCGGTTCGGGATGGGTCCCCGGCCGATCGCGGATGACGGAACGCGCGGCTTGTGGCCGCAGGAGGATGGCGAGTGCCGAATAACTGGGAGGTTGGATAACAAGCAGAAAAACCGACGCACCTTTGGCGTCCAACGGGACAGGCGTCACCGTTAAGGATCGCCAACTGCTGCGTCGGCTCTCATCGCTCCGATCGAGAGCCACACTGCTCATCGATCCGGCGTAAGGATACACTCCGACGCGTGACGATGTCAAGTGCGCGGCGAAAATATGCGCGGGCGGATGAGTCTATGGCGGCGCAGCCGCCGGCAGCGGACCGGCGGCTGGCACGTTCATTGGGCGATCGGGAACGGGCTAACTGATGGCTTCCGCGCCCTCCTCGCCGGTTCGGATGCGGATCACTTCGGCCACCGGCACGAGGAATATCTTGCCGTCCCCGATCTCGCCGGTCCTGGCGGCGTCCGCGATGACCGTCGCGATACTGTGTGCCTCCTCTTCCGCGACCACGATCTCGATCTTCGTCTTTTGCAGCAGGTTTACCGCGTACTCCGCGCCGCGGTAGTGCTGCGTGTAGCCTTTCTGCTTGCCGGAGCCGCGGACCTCCGAGACGGTCATGCCGCTTATTCCGGCCTCCGCGAGCGCCGCCTTCACATCCTCCAGCTTCTGCGGCCGAATCAACGCCTCGACCTTGATCATATTATCAATCTCCTGGGCCCTCGGCGGGCAGATATGTAGTGCCGGGTCCGCCCCCGGCAGCCTTCGGCGCGAGCTCCCGCCGAAGGCTGCCGCGGCTGTTTGCAGCGCCAGCGCGAAGTGGCCGAGAATGGGCGGAGACCGCGACGTCCGCCGTAACCCAGCAGCGTGCGGCTGGCGGACATCGCGGAGTGCCGTCAGTCGGTCGTGGTCATCGGCGCAACGTGGACGGCTTCGGGCGCCTCGCGAGGAGCGTCGACCATGCTATGGGCCGTGGGCGAGTCGTGCAGGACGAACTCCGGATAGGGGGGCAGGCCGTGCTCATGAACGTCCAGGCCCTCCATCTCGCCCTCTTTGGAGACGCGAAGCAGCTTTACGGCGTTGATCGCCCACATCATCACGAAGGCCACGACGAACGTGGCGACCGTGATCGTGGCGCTGCCGATGAGCTGGGCGAGAAATATCGTCCAGCCTCCGCCGTAGAACAGTCCCTTGAGCGGCGTCGAGTTGTCCGCGCCGAACGGTCCCGTCTGATAGTACTTTCCGCATGCGAAGAGGCCCAGCGAGAGCGTTCCCCAGATGCCGGCGAATCCGTGGACCGGCACGGCGCCGATCGGATCGTCGATACGCAGGTGCTCCAGGAGCTGGACGCCCGCGACGACCACGCCGCCCGCAACGGCGCCGAGGAGGATCGCGCCGGTGGGATCGACCCAGTAGCATGGACAGGTGATCGCCACCAGGCCAGCGAGGAAGCCGTTGACGGTGAAGCCGAGGTCCCACTTCTTCGTAAACGGATACGCGACGAACATCGCGGCCAGGCCGCCCGCGCATGCGGCGAGAGTTGTGTTCGCGGCGACGCGTCCGGCGCCCTGGAAGTCCATGATGGAGAGCGTGCTGCCGGGATTGAAGCCGTACCAGCCGAACCAGAGGATGAGGCCGCCGGACGCCGCGATGACGAGGTCGTGCGGCAGCATGGGACCGCCGCCGTCCCGCGCGAACTTGCGCCCGAGCCGCGGCCCAAGCACAATAGCGCCGGCAAGCGCAATGAACCCGCCGATCGTGTGGACGACGGTCGAGCCGGCGAAATCATGGAACGGCTGGCCCAGGTGCGGCAGGAAGTTCTGCGGCGAGCCGGCTGCCGCCGGGCTGCCCATCATTGCCAGGAAGCCGTCCGGCCCCCAGGCCCAGTGTCCGACGATGGGATAGATAAAACCGGAGACGCCGACGCTGTAGATCAGGTCGCCGATGAAGCTCGTCCGGCCGATCATCGCGCCGGAGGTGATGGTCGAACAGGTGTCCGCGAAGGCGAACTGGAACAGCCAGTAGGCGAGGAACGCAACGCCGGTCGATTCGTAGGTTTCGGGCGCGCCGTGGAGGAAGAAGGCGGTTTGGCGCGGATGGTCGGCCCAGTGCCAGCCGATGAAGCCGTTGCCGTGCTCGAACATGAACGCGAAGCCCCATGCGTAGAACAGGATGCCGCAGAGGCACGTATCGACGATGCACTCCATCAGCACATTGACGGTCTCGCGGGAGCGGCAGAATCCCGCCTCGAGCATCGTAAAGCCGATCTGCATCCCGAAGACCAGGAACGCCGCCAGGAGGACCCAGAGCGTGTTCACCGGGCTGACGACGTCGTTGCCTTTGATGACTGGATCGGCGGCATGCGCGGGCGTGCCGGTGACCGCCGTCATGAGGGCGAAGAGCATGAAGAGGATGGCGATTGCGCCGAACTTGCCGGCGAGCAGCACCGCGCCGTAGCGCCGCCACTCCGGGTCGTGCAGGCGCTGCCACAGCCGCGCAAACTTGTTGACACGAGCGTTTGAGCCGGAACTCATGGATGACTTCCTCCTTCGAAGATCGGGACGATCTGTACGGTTCGAATCGCCGTCACCTGGCGCGGGCACGTAGTCGCCGGGCGACGCGGCGGATCGGATGGCCAGGATTCCCGGCCGAAACCGCGAGCCTATAGGTTGACTGTCCGCGCCGTTGGGAGAGAGTCAGTATGGAGTGGGAGCGTGGTTGGATGAAGGGCCACGAGCGGCTCGACGCCGAGTCGCTATCTTCATGTCGTACTTACGGTAAAAAAAGCGGGCGACGGCTTCGTGGCCCGAACGCAAATACAGAGACATGAGACGCAGCTATTGTAGCCGGTCCGGCATAGGCCGCACATGCGCATGAACCCGTATAATTCGTAAGGGCAATCCCGTATATTCGAGACCGTGTCCGCCTTTTGAGTCCGATAATGGAGAGTCGAAAAGGCCGCCTGCCACGCCATTTGAGGGGTCAGATCGCTCCGGAGAGGCGGTTCCACCACCGCTCCGAGCCTGCAGCGAGCCGGCGGCAGAGTTCGGGGGCCATAAGCGACTGGGCGAACGTCGGGAAGTTGAGCAGCACGAACGGCAGTCTCTGCCGGTCGATCTCTTCCAGCGCGGACGCCAGCGTGGCCTCGCCCCCTGCAACCACCCGCGAAACGCCCGAAAAGTCGATGACAATGCCGAGCGGATGGCACTCGTAGGCGAGGTACGCGCTCGTCCTCAGCACCGGCCACTGGTCGCCGCGCAGCGAGCCGGACACGCTGACGATGTTGCGACGCGTTTCAATGAACATGGGCCGTCCCACCGGGCAGGTCGTCCTTCGGAACGGCCGGCGCGATCTCCTCGGCGAGCGCGTCCTTGGGCGGCGGCTCGTCCATCTCCTGCAGGTAGTACCGCACGTTGGTCACGATCACGTCCTTGCGGCCAAGCAGCGCGATCTTCAGCAGGAGGCCGCTGTTGCCGTGAAGGAGGGTGTGCCACCACTTCGTCGGCACGAACTCCGGGACGATCACCGTTACGAGGTGGTGCCGGCGCTCGGTCTGGACGGCGTCCAGATACTGCATGATCGGGCTCGCGAGCGAACGATACGGTGAGTTCAGGATCACCAGTGGAATGCCCTGACTCCACTCCTCCCATCGCGCCTTCAGCGATGCGGTCTTCTCGGGATCGGTTTCAATATAGACGGCGCGGCAGTCGGGCGATAGAGATCGCGCATACGTCAGGGCGGAAAGCATTCCGCGGTGCAGGCCCGGAACAAGCACGAGGACCGTGTTGTGGAACGGCTTCCCCTTCTCCGGCGCCTTTGGCAGGCGGAGCTGGGCGGCAACGTCCGAGTAGTGGTGATGGATCACGCGGAACACGAGCACGAACACGCAGATCAGAAGGATGACGATCCAGGCGCCCTCCTTGAACTTCTCCATTACGATGAATCCCAGCACGATTAATGTCGTGATCGCGCCGAAGCCGTTGATGAAGGCCTTCTGCCGCCAGCCCGGCCCCTTGATGCGGTTCCAGCGCACGACCATCGAGCTTTGCGAGAGCGTGAACGCCGTAAAGACGCCGGTCGCGTAGAGTGGTATGAGGGCGTCGATCTGGCCCTGCTTGACGATGATCAGGACCGACGCGAAGATGCCGAGAAGCACGATTCCGTTGTTGAATACCAGCTTGTCGCCAAGGTTGGCGAACTGCTTCGGCGCGAACCGGTCGCGCGCCAGGAACGAGGAGAGGCGCGGGAAATCCGCGTAGGCCGTGTTCGCCGCCAGCACCAGGACCGCCGCCGTGAAGCTCTGCGTAAGCAGATAGCCGGTGCTCATCGGTCCGGTCTTGCCGAAGACGGCGCCGGAAATCTGGTCGATCACTGCCGGCGCCGTCTTGCCGTCGTGCTCCCAGTAGACCACGTGGAAGTGCATGGCCAGCCAGGTGACGCCGATGAAGATGCTGCCGAGGATGACGCCCATCGCCGCCAGCGTGAGCGCCGCGTTCTTCGCCTTCGGCTCCTGGAACGCCGGGATGCCGTCGCTCACCGCTTCGGTTCCGGTCATGGCCGAGCAGCCGTTTGCAAAGGCGCGGAGCATCACGACGGCGCCGAAGGCTTTGGCGGAGTTCGCGGCGGCCTCCGCGGGCCAGTGCGCGTACACCTCCTGGATCTCGTGCAGGTGCGGCGCCCACCCGATCAGCGGCCCGACGATGGCGACCGCGATCATTACGAAGCACATCAGCACGAAGCCATAGGTGAAGACCGCGAAGACCGCCCCGCTCTCCTTCAGCCCGCGCAGGTTGGCGAGCGTGAGCACGGCGATGAAGAGGAGGCAGATCCAGACCAGATAGCTGTCCAGGTGCATGTGGTGCGCAATCGGGATATTCGCCAGGTTCTGCACGCCGGACGCGATGGACACCGAGACCGTCAGCACGTAGTCGATGAGCAGCGCCGCGGCGGCGACGAGGCCGGGCATCGTTCCGAGATTGTCCTTCGTGACGATGTAGGAGCCGCCGCCCTTCGGGTAGGCGAAGATCGTCTGCCAGTAGGAGAAGACGACGATGACGAGCAGCAGCACGATCAGACCGGCGATCAGCAGCGTGTTCCGGGTGTACATGTCCCGGTACTGCGTCAGGTAGAGCCCGGCGGCGCCGAGCGCGAGAATGATCTGCTGGGTGGCGTAGGCGACGGACGATATCGCGTCCGAGGCGAATACGGGCAGCGCGAGAAACTTGGGGAGGAGCGTGTGCTCCATGTGCTCGCTCGATACAGGCGAGCCGAGCAGCAGCCTGCGGAACCGCTTGACGGCGGACTCTCTGCGGACGGGAGTCGGGACCATCGGGACGGAATCGAACGGTGAATCCGACATCTTTTCGGGTCCTCATCGCTTCGCGGCGCGGGGGTGCGCGCGGGTAGGCTGGCCGATGGGATGGTACGGCCGCGCATGGCGAGTCAGATTCGAGCAACCGCAGGCCCACGACCGGACGAAGCCGCGACTTGCGCGCGCCTATTGTAGCGGGAGATTGCGAGAGCGCACATGAGGGATTGCCCGTAATTGCAATACGGGAAGGCACGTATTTTGAACTGGATTCGGGTGGCTGGAGACGGCTCGCATCGCGAAACCGCGCGAGCATCGGCCGCGCGGAATCGAAGGCGTTTCGAGAGGGCTTCCGGGCGGCGGCGAGCTAGGGGAGCACCGTGTCGCGGTCCTGTTCGTCTCGCGCGAGCAGGCCCCGGTCGAGCGCGAACCGGATCAGCTCGCGCTGCGAGGAGAGATCGAGCTTCTGCATGATCCTCGCGCGGTGGACCTCCACGGTGCGGGGGCTAATCGAGAGGCGCGCGCTGATCTCGGCGTTCTTGTACCCCTGCGCCATCCACCCGAATATCTCGACTTCGCGACGCGTGAGCGTGTCGTAGACATCGAGCGAGCCGGCATTCGTGCGCTGCGCGTAGAGCTCGATGGCACGCTCCGAGAACGGAGGGCTAAGGTAACGGCGGCCGCCCGCCACGGTGCGGACCGCCTCGACGAGCAGGTCCGCGCTCGCGCTCTTCAGCACATAGCCCATCGCGCCGCCGCGGAGCGCCTCCGTAATGTATGCCTCGGAGCTGTACATCGAGAGCATAATGGTCTGCGTCGCGGGCGCGGCGGACCGGATTCTCGGCAGGATCTTGAGCCCGTTCAGTCCGGGCAGCATCACGTCGAGGATCAGGATATCGGGCCGGTGACGCTCGACGGTCTCGACGACCGCGAGCCCGTCCGCGACCTCCGCCAAAACCGTCAGCCCTCCCGCTGCCTCCAGCAGCGTACGCAGCCCGTGCCGCACGACGGGATGATCGTCCGCAAGCACTATGGTCAGCGGCTCGGCCATGTCACTCTCCGCGCCTCGCAAGCGAGCTCCAGTCCCCGAGCGGCAGATCGATTGTGATCGAGGTCCCCAGCCCGACCGCGGTCTCGATGGCCACGTGGCCGCCGACGAGCGCCGCGCGCTCGTTCATGCCGGCGAGGCCGCACGCGGCCGGGTCCGACGATACGGCAGCGAGATCGAACCCGCGCCCCAAATCCTCGACCTGGACGCCCAGGATTTCGCGAGTCGCCCAGAGCCGCACCTTTGCGCAGTCGACCCCGGCGTGGCGCGCGACGTTGGTGAGCGCCTCCTGGACGATCCGGTAGGCCGTGATCTCGATCTCCGGAGCAAAGCGGCCCGACACGCCGGTATGGTCGATCTGTACACGTACGCCGGTCAGCGTAGTATACCGTTCGCAGTGCCAGTCTAGGGCCGGCAGCAGCCCCAGGTCGTCCAGTATCGCCGGACGCAGATCGAGCGAAATCCCCTCGACCTGGCGGATCAGGTCCTGCACCAAGCTCAGCGCGCGCTCAAGCTCCGTGGTCCGCTCGCCGGCCGCGCCTCGCGGGCTCGTCTCGAGTGTCAGCTTGAGGCCGGAAAGCACCTGACCGATCTCATCGTGGAGCTCGCGCGCGATGGCGCGCCGCTCTGCCTCCTGCACGTCGACGAGCTGTCGGGAGAGCTGGTGAAGCCGCTCGCGCGCCGCCCGGACCTCCTGATAGAGCGTGACGTTCTGCAGCAGCGTTCCGACCTGCCGGCCCAGCGATCCGTAGAATCCGCCCCGGCCGAGCGGCACGCTGGCTGCCTGACGGGCGCAAAGGCCCAGGACGCCGCGCAGCTCGTCCTTGGCGACGAGTGGTATCGCGAGCGCGCCGTGACTCTCCAGTGTCGCGGTCGCGGCATCCAGCGCCAGAGTGTCCGGCAGCTCGTGGAGCGCGGCGACTCGGGGCGCGGCGCCGGCGTCGTCCGCGCCGGCCGCCGGGGAAACGAGCGCGGGCAGAATGGAGGGCTCGCCGCCAGGAATTGCGTCCTGCGCGCCCCATGCGTCGGCGAGGCGCAGCGCGTCGGATGTCTCTTCGGCGAGGTAGAGGCATCCGGTTGCGATTCCGATCGCGCGGAGCTGATGCCGCAGCGCCGCGACGAAGTCCGGCAGCTCGAGGGATGCGCTGAGCGCCACGCCGATCCGGTTCAGAACGGCCAGCTCGTCGCGGATCTGCGTCAGCTCCTCCGCCTCGGCCTTCCGGGCAGTGATGTCGATCGCCAGGCCGGTCACCCGGTTCGGCCGGCCGCGGGAGTCGTGGCCGACGAAGACGGTTTCGCGGAGCCACAGGTCCTCTGCGTCCGCGGTGCGCACGCGGTAGTCGGCGGTGTGCTCGCCGCCCGTGGCCAGCGCGTCGCGGTGGAGTATCTGGATCCGCTCGGCGTCGTCGGGATGGATGACGCGCATGAGGAATTCCGGCTCCGCGAGCCAGCGGTCTGCCGGATAGCCGAGCAGGCGCTCCGCGTGCCGGCTGACAAAGGTAAACGCTCCGGACCGCGGATTCTTCTCCCAGACAATTCCGTCGAGCCCCTGAACGAGGCTATAGTAGCGCTGGTCCGCCCGCTGCGTCTGCGCCCTCAGCCGCTCGCTTACGCCGTTGATGAGCGCCGCGGCGACGATGAAGACGACGAGGAGCGGCAGGTCGCTCGCGGCGAGGACGAACGAATGAAGCGGCCGCAGGAAGAAGTAGTCGCAGATCAGCGCGGAGAGGACGGTGGCGAGCAGTCCCGCTCGCAGGCCGCCAAGCCCGGCGCTTAGAGCGACGGCGGCGAAAAAGAGGACGAACGAGAGGTGCCTGTCCGGCAGGAGCCCGCGAAGGAGCAGCGTGCCGCAGAGGGCGCACAGTACCGACCCGGCCGCGGCAGCATAGGCGTTTCGCAGCAGCCAGCCAGCGGCGCCGACGGCCGCGCGGGCGACCGGGCGCGGCCCGGCCTCGATCGCGCTCATCGGCCGCCCACGAGGCGGCAACAGGCGATCACGGCCGCGCGTGCGGCGCCTTGCGGCGGTACGGTCGTGGCATGGATCGAGAACATCTCAGGCGGTCGGACTCTGCGGCCCGCCTTCGCCGTACGATGCCGCGCAGAGAGGGCCGTCCGTCAAGAGGCAGTACGGCTCGGCTCGGCGTCGGTCGGTTCGGCGCGAAGTCGGTCGGGGTTGATGCTTTCGAAACGGAGGGCGCGATCACGCGAAGTCTTAAGCAGCTCGTTCCAATGTGACGTGCAGAGCCGCTCAGGGGGCGATACGCCGTCCGAGTAGAACCGGTCCGCGTGCGAAGTACAGCCGATCACATCGCAGAAAGGGGCCTCCATAAGGCGGTCACCTCCGCATTTCGTAAGAACCGTGGCAGTTTCGCAACCTATGCGTTCGGGCCGTCGCGGTGCCAAACAGAGTTACGTCGTGGTTCCTGTGAAGCGACTGCACATATTGCAGGCCTATTGTACCAGATATTTTCACGCATTGAGCGGCGGTCAGGGCTCGCAGCCGTCCGCCATCTCGCGGCCATTGACGGCGGACACCAGACGGCCGTCCGCGCTCCCGATCTCCACAGTCACCGGGTATGCCGCCTCCGTGGGGCGGTTCTGCACGCGCCACCACGTGTACCACCGCGGTGCGCCTCCCGAGCGCTCGCAGATGCCGCGGAGCGCCGCCTGCGCGCCGTCCGGCACGATGCCGAGCCTGTGCGCCGCCGACAGCGATTCGCGCGCCGCCTCGTCCGCTGTATCGACTTCAAGCCCTGCACGGCGACCCGGACGGGCATGCGCCGATTCCAGGGAGCCGAACGCGCACGCGAGATGCCCGGTGTTGTCGTTCATGACGAGTTCGAGGAGCTGTCCATGGACGGAAACGGTCGCGCGCCAAAGGCTGCGCCGGCAGTAGCCGGCTCCTGTTCGGAAGGGGAGCTGCCGCCTGGCGTATACCGGACCGCCCTCGAGATAGCACGGGGACCCATAGCGCGAAGCCGCCTGGAGGAGCCGGCGGCCGGCGTCCGTCTCTGTGCGGCGCGCGCCGCCGGGGCGCGCCAGCAGGGCCGCGGCGCGCGGCACGGCCGCGCCGGCGGCGATCGCGGCGCATCCAATCAGGGCAATCAGCGCGTGGACGCTGGAGAGCGGCGAGCGAACGTGAAGCGGTTTGGTAGGGCGCACGAGTCACTCCTTTCGGCAGGGCCGGCCACGCGGGTGACGCGTTGCTGCGCGGCGCGAAGCTGGGGAGGGCACACGACGCCCGATCGAACGCGGCTGCGAGCGAAAGCTCGCAGACGGCGTGGATGGAGGCGCGGATACCCGAGCGATGACGCGGACGCCTCTGTCCAAAACGGCTCGATACACCACTATTCTACGTGCAGAATCTGCGATTGTTTCAGATAGTTGCCACAGATGGTAAAATACGCACAGATTGCACTTATGTCATGCGCTACCTCGCGTGTCCACGCCAGCGCACAGGAATCGACAGTCGCATTCGTTATGGATACAGGAATTGCCGCGTTCGTGCGCGAATTCCGTCGCCGCGCCAAGACGCCGCTCGGACCGGACGCCCTGAGGTAACAGTCGCAAGGAACTGGCTCTGCGAAATCTCACGAGGAAGTCGTCCAACTGGTCGGATGTGCGCTAGACGACCGATTGGACGGCACGGAGTACGAACGTGAAGGCAGGCACGATGACGACACAGACGGCGGTTGCGGCAGCCATTGCGGCCTCCGCGATCTCAGTTGGCGGTGGAGTGCTCGGCGCCGTGCACAAGGCGGCGCCCGCGGCGGCGCGCAGAGGGGCGCGCGCGGCGTTGCGCGGAGCAGCGCGGCCTGCTCCGGCGGCCGGACCGGCGGCGCTTCGTGGAGCTCCAACTCCCCGCGCCGGTGGCCCGGCCGCAGCGCCGGCCGCGCTGCGGTTCGAGGTCTCGCTGCCGAAGACCATGGGGGGCGTTGCGGTTTCCGGGCGTCTGCTCGTTGTGATGAGCGCCCGCGAGCAGGCGCATCCGCGCTTCTCGATCGGCCGGACCGGCCTCGACGCGCCGCCAGCCATCGCGCGCGACATGGCTTTGATGGCGCCGGGCGCTGCCGCCTCGATCGACCGGACCGCCATCACTTTTCCGATCGCCTCGCTGGATGCGCTTCCGGCCGGGGAGTATTCGGTCCAGGCGGCGCTGCTCGTGAACCCGGACCTGAAGGCGGTCGACGCGCCGGGCAACCTGTCCAGCCGGACGATCCGCGTCCGCCTCGATCCCGCGTCGAAGACTCCCGTGCGGCTGGCGCTTACCGAGCGTGCCGGACCCGAGACGCTGCCGCCCGACAGGCCGCTCGTGCACTACGTGAAGCTGCCATCGCCGCTGCTCAGCAGGTTCTGGAAACGCCCGATGTTCTTGCGGGCGGGGATTATCCTGCCGAAGGACTTCGTCTCGGAGCCGCGGCGGCGCTATCCGCTGTGGGTGCGTATAGGAGGATTCGGCAGTCGCTACACGGCCGCCGGAGGGCTGATGCGGGAGGGATCGCCGTTCCAGAAGATGTGGCTTGCGGACGATACGCAGCGGTTCGTTGCAGTGACGCTTGACGGCGACGGTCCTTACGGCGACCCGTACCAGGTCAATTCGGCGAACAACGGCCCGTACGGCGACGCGGTCACCCAGGAGCTGATACCCTACGTCGAGCAGGCCTATCGGTGCGTGGGAAAGCCGGGCGCACGGTTCCTCAGCGGCGCGTCCACCGGAGGATGGGTCGCGCTCGCCCTCCAGGTCTTCTACCCCGACTTTTTCAACGGATGCTGGTCCGCGTCGCCGGACCCGGTGGACTTCCGCGCCTACGAGCTGATCAACATATACGTCGACACGAACGCCTATGTGAACAAGTTCGGCTTCGAGCGGCCAGCCAGCCGGACGCCGTACGGCGAGACGGTCTATACGATGCGGCACGAGTGCCAGGCGGAGAACCTGCGGGGTCCCGGCAATCGCTACACCGCGTCGGGCGGCCAGTGGTGCGCCTGGAACGCAACCTTCGGCCGGCGCGGCCCGGACGGCCGGCCGATCGCTCTATGGGACCCGGTGACGGGCGCGATGATGCCCGGTGAGGCCGAGTACTGGAAGCCGTACGACATCCGCGCCTACCTGGAAGCCCATTGGAAGGAGATCGGCCCGAGACTGCGTGGCAAGATTCACATCACCGTCGGCGAGGGAGACAACTACTTCTTGAACAATGCGGTCCACCTGCTGGACCAGTTCCTGCGGAGCGCCGAGCCGCCCTACGGCGGCACGATCAAGTACGGTCCCGGTCAGGGCCACACCTGGTCCGACATCGACGACCGGCAGATGCTCATTCAGATGCAGGAGCGGCGTGCGCACGCGCCGGATGGTTGATCTGGGCACGGCGCGACTCCGCCGTCAGGACGCGCAACAGGTCGACCTGCCGCGGTTTTCCAATCCTGAGCAACGCCACGCCGTGAAACGGAACTGTCGACGTGACGGCGCCGTTGGCGGGCCCGACGTCTTTCTGCCGCCACAGGTCTCTAATGGGCTGCGGCCCCGCCAGGTGGAGCTCGGGCCAGCCGACGGAGACCTCCACCGGGGTGGCGCTGCTTTGCAAAGCGACCTGGGCCTCGGCTTCCGTGCCAAACTCCTGTGCGGTCCCGGCCGCGCGATCGTGAAGCCGCCACACGGGCGCGGAGATGGGCTCACCGCTCCTCTGCCGGCGAGGCGGCTCGAGCTCATATCGCCCGCGATTGAATAGTCCGACGGCGATCGTCCCGTCGAATAGCGGCCGCGCCCACACTTCGATGCCCCTAGCCTTGTCCTCTTTCACTCGTCGCGCCTGTTTGCCGAGCGGATCCTGATCGACTGCGAGGACTTCGTCATTGGTCAGGATGCTGACAGTAAACGGGTCCAGCTGCGTCAGATCGCAGCCAATGAGAAGCGGAGCAGCAAGAAGGCACCACAGCGAGATGTGCGTAACCTGTTCGTCCTGCGAGAGGCCGGTGGGATGGAGCTTGGGTCCCCATCCCACCATGCCGACGACCAGCATATCCGGGTCGTTCCAGTGCCCAGGGCCTGAGAATGGCGCCCAGGCATCCTGCGAGAAACCGATCGACGTCACGCTGCGCCAGTTGTCTCGAATGTCCCCGGTCGTGCGCCAGCAGTTTGAGAGTCGCGCCCAGTCGCTCGCTCCGGCGATGGGCGCGTGGTTGGAGAGACTGAGCACGAAGTCCCGACCACTCTCCTTGAGCGCCGCATCGATCTCTTCCACCTGCGGCGCCTCTATCGGGTTCCAGTCGTATTTCAGGTAGTCGAATCCCCAATCCGCCCACTGTCGCGCGTCCTGTCGGGCGAACGGGAAAGGCCCGGGGGCCCACGGCAGGATCTTCTTGTTGACCTGCTTTGGCCCGACAGGCTTCGTCCACCGTCCATCCGCATTCATAGCGGACCCACCAGGGTAACCGGCGTAGGAGCTTACCCACGGCGTAGAGTAGATGCCCGCCTTCAGTCCCAGATCGTGAATCCGATCGCAGAGCGTCTGCATGTCGGGGAATTTTGCGTTTCCTTGCAGCGCCTTGTACTTGCCTCCCCGCTCGCCTTGCCAGGTATCGTCGATGTTAATGTAGCTCCACCCGTGCCTGGACAGACCGGAGCGCACCATGGCCTCCGCCTGCGCCCGCACCTTCTCCTGCGTTACCGCGCCGGCGAAGCAGTTCCAGCTATTCCAGCCCATGGGAGGCGTGAGGCATACCACATCGCCGACGCGGATCAGGAGTGTGCGGCTGTTCGCTCCGAGGGCATTTACGGCGGTCAGCTTGACAGGGTAGTCTCCCGGCTTCGCGATGACGCCCGCAATCCTCCCGCGGACGGCGTCCAGCGCGAGACCGTGTGGAAGCCCGGCCGCTGCATACGTGATCGGCTCCTGCCCGGTCGCCGGTATGGTGTACAAAACCGGCCGTCCAGGACGCACGCCATAGACCCTTGGACCGTTGATCCGCGGCGTCGGCGGCGGACTCGGCGTCAGGATCTGGGCGTGGCACGGGCTCGATGCCAGCGCCGCGAGCCACAGGATCGCGCCCGCGCAACTGGCAATTGAGTAGCCGAATTGCCTCGGGGCAGGTCGCCGACTATTTTGCGCCGCCCGCAGAATAACGCTTGTCATGCTGGAACTATTATAGTATAATGGCGGAACTCTTTGCAAGATGTTGCGGATCAAATTGCATATACATAGTATACTTGCGCAATTGACGCGCTCCTTGCAAGAACCTGAAAGGCGAGCATTGTCACCACGTATTCCACAGAAAGGCACCAAGTGTCACGGACCGGGCTATACTGTACCAGGCTGCGCCGGGGGGAGTGTACCAGGGTGCGCCGCCCGGTATGTACCACCTGCGCCGCCCGATATGTACCAGGGTGCGCCGGGCGCTATGTACCAGCCGCGCCTGACGGTATGT
>DATGJU010000626.1:0-4438 GCA_035295045.1 Chthonomonadaceae bacterium | reverse complement strand
CCAGCACGTTGTGTGTCACGAAGACGACCGTTTTACGCGTCGCCAGCCAAATCCGCTGGACCTCATCGATCAACAGGTCACGGGTCTGCGCGTCCAGCGCGGCGAACGGCTCATCCATGAGCAGCACGTCCGGGTCCAGCGCAAGCGCCCTCGCGATGGCGACACGCTGCCGCATGCCGCCAGAGAGCTCGTGCGGATAGGAGCGCGCGAACCGCCCGAGGTGAACGGTCTGGAGGTGATCCATGGCGCGCCGGCGCCGCTCGCGCCTGTCGCGGATCCGCCTGAGCGCAAACTCCACGTTCTGCACGGCGTTGAGCCACGGGAAGAGGGCGGCCTCCTGGAAGATGACCGCGCGGTCCGGACCCGCCGCGGTAATCTGCCGGCCATCCTTAAGAGCGACGCCCCGGCCGGGGCGCATCAGCCCGGCCATTATGTTCAGCAGCGTGCTCTTCCCACATCCGGACGGACCGACCAGACAGACGAACTCTCCCGGATAGATCGTCAGGTCGACGTCTTTCAGCGCCTCGACACGGCCCTGGCGCGACTCGAAGTCGACGCTGATGCCGTCCAGGCGCAGCTTTGCAGTGATCGCCGGATGGGCCCCGGCGCCGACCGACGGCGCCGCGGAGCCAGTCGGGACGGTATGGCCGGCCGGTTCGGCCGGGAGCGTAGGCGCCGGCACGGTCAGCGCACTCCCGGCCGGTGACGCCGCTCCAGCAGGGCGTTCAGCGCCTCCGTATCGACGAGCCGCTCGAACGCGGAGGGAGTCTGATGCGTGTAGCCGATCAGCCGCGACCAGGCCGTAAATGTGAGCACTGAGGCGCGCAATGGATCGTAGGTGATGTCCGTCCGGGCCAGCGAGGACTTCAGCACGTCCGGCGGCAGGGCCTTTCCGGTCAGCGTCTTCAAGCGGGCGCCAATGAGCGCCGCCGCCTCGGCCCTGTGCCCGTTGATCCAGTCCACGCTGTCGATGTGCGCGTCGAGGAACTTCAGCACGAGATCGGGATGCTGGTCCATGAACTTCGGCCGCACGATGATCACCGTCGTCGCGAACCGCTTGCCCGGCCACAGGTCGCGCTCATCCAGCACGACGCGGCCGTTCGCCTCCTTCACCAGCCGCGACACCCACGGCTCAGGGACCCATGCCGCGTCCAGCTCCCGCTTGACAAAGAGCGTCAGCGTGTCGGCCGGCGTATTTGGCAGCACCTTGACGCTGCCGCCCATGTCGGTCGAGGTGAGACCGGCCGTCTGCAGTGCGTGGCGCAGCGAGATGTCCTGCGTGCCGCCGGTCTGCGGGACGGCGACCCGTTTTCCCGCCAGGCCGCGGACATCGCGGATGCCGGAGTCTCCGCGGACAACGAGTGCGGCCCCGCCGGACGAGGCGCCGGCGATGATCTTGAGCGCCTGGCCGTGCGACCTGATGTATCCGTTGATCGCGGGGCCGGGGCCGATGTAGCCGATGTCCACCTGGCCGGCGAACAGCGCCTCAATTTCGGAGGGGCCGGCGTTGTACACCTGCTCATCGATCTTGACGCCCGGCCCCAGCGCCTTCGCGAATGTGCCGCGACCCGTGCCGACGAGGGCTGCCGCGTGCGTCACGTTTGGGAAGTAGGCGATGTGAACGGTGAGCGGGCCGCCGGCCGCGGACATGGCTTCCGCGCGGCCGCCGGGGCCGCATCCCGCGACCATGGCCGCAACAAGCAGGACAAGGCCGGCAGTTACGGCTTCGCGCCTGTTATGGCGGAGCGGACGGCGAGCCAGGGCTGGCCGCAACGTCGCCAGCTCGGGCCACGCCGCCATGCTTCCGTAAGTGTAAAGACGCACCGTGTCTCTAGCGTTCAAATCGGCGTCTCCGCGATAAGTTGATTAAATCGGTCAACTAAGTAAGGTATTGCGAGTATACCACTGATACTACGCCCCGTCAAGGCCGATTTACAGCAGGAATTGCGATGAATCGATGGCACGTCGGCGTTCAGATGCTTACCGTTTGGGGCGCCGTGATCGGTCCCCGCATGCTTGCCGGGAACATCCGCTCCGCCACCCGGTAGGGATTCCTGTTTTTGGTTCGGCGGCGGCCGATCGGTTGGGAAGGCGATTGCCAGTGTGGAACGATGTAGGTGCGCGGATGTTCCTAACCGTACGAGGATTCGCGATTTCCTAAGGAGCGAAGCACCAAATATGAGCGACATAAGCATAAGCGATAATCGGCATGACGAGCCGATCAAGTTAACCAAACGAGAGATAGAGGTCCTTTCGCTCGTCATCGAGGGGCGCTCAAGCAAAGAGGTCGCGGACCTGCTGTACGTTAGCAAACGGACCGTCGACTTCCATTTGGCGAACATCTACGATAAGCTGCAGGTGACGAACCGTGTCCAAGCGTTCCGCCGCGCGGTGCGTCTCGGACTTATCTCCGGCGAGATGAGCGCCGCGTAGAAGCGGGCGGTCTCCGCCGTGGAGCTCCTGGCTGTCGCGGCGGTCCGGCCGATCTTCAGCAACACCGCGTTTCGCGCCGGGATGCCACGGCGCGCCACGCCTATCCCGATCCGGCGGCTGGTGGCACGGCTGCCAGCCGCCGGATCGCGCTATCCCAGTCACGACCCCAATCTCACCGCCCACGGTCCGATTCTCGCAGCCTCGAGCCCGCTCAAGTCCGGTGTATCGCCTCATTTCCCGCAATCACGACTGATTTGCCCGGCACTTAACCACGCGCCTGAA
Source organism: Chthonomonadaceae bacterium (assembly GCA_035295045.1). Lineage (GTDB taxonomy): Bacteria > Armatimonadota > Chthonomonadetes > Chthonomonadales > Chthonomonadaceae > DATGJU01. Next base: position 1,723 of record DATGJU010000626.1, on the reverse strand, counting down.
CTAGACGCGCATCCCCTCCGCACCGGTCATTTCAGTCGTTCTTCAGCTCGCCGGGAATAATCGACCCCGTATTGAGGTCTAATGAATCGCGAGCAACACTAATGCGATCAGACGCAAAGCACGCATTGCGCGACTGCCGATTGCCGGCTGCCTGACCACACGGAGCTCCATTGGACGAACGCGAAAAGCTGGCCATGTTCGAGCGGGCCGTTGCGCCGCACTTCCCGGCCGCCTTCAACCTGGCGCGCTGGCTGGTCCGCAACGATCAGGACGCGGAGGACGTAGTGCAGGAGGCCAGCCTTCGCGCCTACCGGGCGATCGGCCGGCGGTACGGCGGCGATGGTCGCGCCTGGTTCCTCGCGATCGTCCGCAACGCCGCTTACACCTGGCTCCAGCGCAGCCGCCGAGATGAGATCTTCGTTGCGTTGGATGATCGGCCGTTCGAGCCCGCGTCCGACTCGCTTAATCCCGAGACCGCCCTGTTGAGCCGCCTGGACCGGCAGGCAGTGGCGGACGCGCTCGACGCGCTTCCGGTAGAATTCCGCGAGATCATCATCCTGCGCGAGCTGGAGGACATGAGCTACAAACAGATCGCGGAAGTGACTTCGCTGCCAATCGGGACGGTGATGTCGCGATTGGCGCGCGCGCGCCGCCGGCTTCAGTCCGGACTGGCACCGAGCGCCGGAAAGGAGCTCCACCGTGAACTGTAACGAGGTGCGGCTCCTCATCCCCGCCTACTTCGACGGCGAGCTCGACCTGGTCCGCAGCGTGGAGGTGGAGCGACACCTCCAGGACTGCGGCGACTGCACGCGACAGTTGGAGGCCCAGAAGGCGCTCCGCCAGACGGTCCGCTCTGCGTCGCTCGCCCGCGCCGCGCCTGTGGGGATGGACCGGCGCATGCTCGCCGCCGTACAGCGGGAGAGCCGGGCCGCCGCGCCCGCGCCTGCCTCCAGCCGGCCATTCTGGCTGCGGAGGGCCGGGCCGGCGCTCGCATTCGCCGGGCTGGCGGCGCTCGCGGCAGTGTTCTGGCTGCAGACGCATGCGCTCACGGCGGGACGGCAGGCAGCCCTCGCCGACGAGGCGGTCTCCAGCCACCTCCGGTCCCTGCAGGCAGCGCACCTGTTCGACGTGGCCAGCACGAACCAGCACACGGTCAAGCCCTGGTTCACGGGAAAGCTGGACTTCTCCCCGCCCGTGGTGGACCTCGCCGCCCAAGACTATCCGCTCGCCGGCGGCCGGCTGGACTATCTCGACGGCCGCCCGGTCGCGGCGCTGGTCTACCACAAGCGGCTGCATGTCATCAATCTGTTTGTGTGGCCCACGGCGGCCGGCCGAGCTGCTCCAGAGCTGGAGGAGCGCCGTGGCTATCATGTCGAGCAGTGGTCCGCCGCCGGCATGGAATACTGCGCCGTTTCCGACGTCAACGCGGCGGACTTGCGTGAGTTCTGCGCCCTGGTCGCCCAGAGGGCCGCCGCGCCGTGATGCGTCCGGGGTTTGTCTCACGCGAAGGCCGCGAAGTTGCGAAAAGGAGAGGATTCTCGCGCGAAGAACGCAAAGGCCGCAAAGAGGAGCAGAATCCTCGTGCTAAGAGCGCAAAGATCGCAAAGTAGAGGGATAGAGGGCGGACGCGAGGAACTCGCATCCGGTCGCCGGCGGTTTGGGCATTCACGTGGACCGCGGCGGGTGGGGGAGGAGTATGCCCGCAGGAAGTGCTCTCACGTCG
>DATGJU010000625.1:0-12559 GCA_035295045.1 Chthonomonadaceae bacterium | reverse complement strand
CCTCCAATGGGCGCTGTTGCTCGCAGTCGTCCGGCTCGCGCGGCGCTCGCTCGGGCTGCGGCGAGGGCGATCGCGCCGCGCCGCGAGCGTGGGACCTCCGTCAGAGTTGGAACGAGCCGGCGGCGGCGCGGCGCCGAGCCCGCCTCGGGTGCCGGGAACGGCAATTCTATCGAGCCCGGAGCTGCTGGCGATCTTCGCCGTGTGGGTCGTGGCCAACATGGCCGCCGGGCGCGGACTGATCCATCCGCTGCTCTGTTCGCTCGCCGGTCCGGCCTACTATGCACGAAGTGGGGCCACGCTGCGAGCGGTCCAGCATCATGTTCCGGCGTGGCTCGCCATCCGCGATCTGGCCGCCGCGGCCCGGTTTTACGAGGGCTATGGGGCGCCGGTCCCGTGGCGCGTATGGCTTGCGCCCCTCGGCACGTGGGCGCTGTTCTTCGTGCCGTTTCTCGTGGCCAATGTCTCGCTGGCGGCGCTGTTCGAGCCGCTCTGGGTGCGGCGCGAACAGCTCGCGTTCCCGCTCGCCGCGCTGCCCGTGACCGTCCTGGGCCAGGGCGAGCGTGAACAACCGGCCGGCTTCGGGCGCATGGTCCGCGTCGGAATCGCCGTGCCGGTCCTGCTGCATGCCCTCGGCGCCGCGCACGCCTACATGCCGGCGATACCCAGCCTGCCGTTCTACAACGACGTCTCCTACCTGGCCGCCACCCCGCCTTGGACCGCGCTCAAGCCACTCTACCTGAATCTCTATCCACTGCTCATCGGAATCACCTTCCTGGCGCCGCTTGACGTGACCTTCAGCATCCTGTTCTTCTTGTGCCTGAACAAAGTCGAGCTTCTCGTGGCTGCTGCAGCCGGCTGGAGCGATGGCGCGACCGGCGGGACCGCTTCCGCGCCGCCTTACGTGGAGGAGCAGTCCGCCGGCGCCTACCTCGCGCTCACCGCGGCGCTGCTCTGGAGCGCCAGGCGCAGCTTCGCCGCAACCATGCCAAGCCTCGCCAGGCCGCCGGCCGTCCCCGTCAGGCATACCACGCCGGCTGGACACGCCGGGTCCGCTGCACCGAGCCGATCTGACGCGGCCGGACCGCGCACCCCAAGTTCGCCGCATCTCGAGTCCGCGGCCCACTCCGGCCCGCGACAGACCGGCGTGATAAATCCTCCGAACAGCGATCTGGACGGCCGGACCTGGCGGCTTCCGCTGGCCGGCCTGGTGGCGGGCGCCGCGGCCATGCTCGCCTGGTGCGTCTGGACCGGATTTCCGCTCTGGTTCGCCGCCTGCTATTTCGGCTTCTACTTCGCGACTGCCCTCGTCCTGAGCCGGATCATGGCGGAGAGCGGAATCCCTTGGCTGCTGGCCCCGATCCTGCCGGATAAGCTGATCCTGTCGGTCAACGGCTCCGCCGTGATCACGCAGCAGACACTGGCACGACTGCCGCTGCACGTCCAGCATCTGCGCGATACGCGCCAGATGCTCGCTCCGGCTGTATTCCAGGCGGGCCGGCTGCGCGAGGAGGCGGGGGTCTCGCCCGGGGGCTTCTATGCGCTGCTGCTGGCAGCGCTAGGGCTGACGCTCGCGGTCGGCGTTCCCGTGGCGCTCGGCATGTTCTATAATCACGGCGCGCTGGCCCTCACCACGAACAGCGATGGAATCATGATGAGCGCCGCCGTGATTCCGACCACCGGCGTCAACCAGTTGTCGTCCCGGCTGATCTCGCCGCTGCGCCCGTCCGGCCCGGCGGCCTGGGCCGTCCTCGCGGGAGCCGCGATCACGCTCGCGTTGGCTGCCCTGCGCGCCCGCTATCTCTGGTGGCCGCTGAACCCGCTCGGCTACGCCCTGACAGGCACGCTGCAGGTGGGCTACGCGAACAAGATGCTGCTGTCGATCGCCCTCGGCTGGGCGTTCAAGGCGCTCACGCTCCGGTTCGGGGGCGCCGGCGGCTTCCGGCTGCTGCGCGGACTCGCCCTCGGACTAATCTTCGGCGACCTGCTGATGGGCGGCCTCCTGAAACTGCTGGACGCGCTCCTCGGCCCCAGCGGCTACGGCATCTTCTGACGCCCGGGCCGCCCAGCCCGCGAAGCCCCTGCGCCTAAACGCGCTTCTTCGCCTCGCTGAAGGTCGATGACAGCGTCCTCATTCCGGCCACCACCGCCGATCCGTCCGAGCCGGCAGCCAGAAAGCGGAAGCCATCCTCGACCGCCGCCGGAATGAGGTCCGCGCCCGGCAGCAGAATGCCGGGCGACTTTCCGTGCGCCCTGCACGCGTCGATCACCCGCCGGACCGCGGCGCGAAAGTCCGGATGCTGCATCTCGCCCATGATCCCGAGGCTCACGCTGAGGTCCAGCGGGCCGATGAACAGCACGTCCACGCCCTCGACCGCCGCAATCGCACTCGCATTCTCGACCGCCTCCGCCGTCTCGATCTGCACCACCGTGAGCAGCGCGTCGTTCGCTCCCGAGAAGTAGCTCTCGAAGTCTCGGCCGTACCGGTTCGCGCGATGGAACCGCGCCGCGCCGCGTACGCCCTGGGGCTGGTAACGCATCGCCTCTGCCGCCAGCCGCGCCTCTGCGGCCGTGTTGACGTACGGGATCATAATGCCGCACGGTCCCTGATCGAGCGTGCGCTTGAAGCGCGGCGCCTCATTCCAGGCAATACGTACGATCGGGACCGTGTCGGTTGTGTCGACCGCCTGGAGCTGGCCTATGAGGTCGGCCTCGGTTCCGGAGCCGTGCTCCAGGTCGATCAGCACCCAGTCGAATCCCGCGTGCGCCGCGATCTCGGCCGTGATGTTCGACCCGAGGTTCAGCCACGTGCCTGTAACCAGATCTCCGCCCAGGACTCTCTCGCGAATGCTTTTCACTCTATGCCTCCTGGCCGACCACCTGCAGCAGCGCCTGGATGTACCCGAATGCGAAGGCGAACGCCTGTGCGCCGGCCGTGTCGCCCTCGATCTTCGGCACATGGTCCGGCATGATCATGCCGTCGTATCCCACGTCCCGATACACGCGAAGCGCCTCGAGCATGTTCACGTCGCCGCAGTCCGGGAACGTCTCTTGAAAGTTCAGGAACTTCCCCTTGATGTTGCGGAAGTGGACGTTGAAGATCTTCCTGCGCGTGCCGAACCACCGGATGATGTCGCCGATTTCGCGGTTCGGATCCTCCAGCATTTCGCATATCGTGCCCTGGCAAAAGTTCAGGCCGTGGTACGGATTCTCCGCGATCGTCACGAATCGCTTCAGCCCATCGACGGTGCCGAGCACGCAGTCCACGCCGCGGAACCCCTTCACCTTCGGCATGCCGGGATCGTTCGGGTGGCAGCAGATCCGGACCCTGTTTGCCTCCGCGACCGGCGCGACGCGCTTCAGGAAGTAGGTGATCCGGTCCCACATCATCTCCGCGTCGACGCGCCCGGCCTCCGTCAGCGTGTCCTGCTTCGCCTGGTCGTACACGAAGGTGCTGTACCTCGCGCCGCCGCGCCCCTTCGTGCTGGCCGTTCGGGGCACGCCGAGCAGCGTCAAGTTGTACTTGACTGCCGGAATCCCCGCCTTGGAGCAGTTCTCGATCATCTTGCAGATCTGGTCGATCTCGCGGTCCCGCTCCGGGTCCTTCGCCAGCATAATCGCCGGCATCTCCGCCTTCGAGATATCCAGCGAGCTCATCGGGAGCGGGACCATCTCCAGCTTGACGCCGAAGCTCTCAACCTGATCGCGCAGCCGGCTCAGCCCTTCGACGGACCAGTTCGCGTCGAACGAACGGGAGGGAAGCGTGCTGCAGATATGGTTGATTCCGAGCGCGGCCAATACGCGCAGGGCCTCCGGTGTGTCCTTGCCCTGGTTGCCTGCCTTCATCTTCACCGCCGGTCGCCTCCTCGCGCGCTGCGCTGCCCGCGCGGGCCGGGCCGCCGCTGCGGCTGGTATGGAGGCCGCGCCCGCGGCCAGGAACTGTCGTCGATTCATGCGGCCTCCTCTGGTCCTACTCCGCCGTAAGCCGCTTCGCAGCCGCCTGCTTCACCGGCGAGTCGCCCGGTATATCGCGAAGGGCCAGGTACATGGTCCTTGCCGCGTCCGCCCTCTTTTCGCCCGTGGCGAGCTCTGCCTGCTTCAGGAACTGCTCCGGCGTCTCGACCCACGGCTTCGTCTCCAGGTTGCGCCGGACAATGTCGATCTCTGTATCGTTGAGGCTCGTTCCCGTCGTGCCGGATGCAAGCAGATTATACGTGTCCTGGCGATGCGGCAGGCCCATGCCGTGGCCCAGCTCGTGCGCCGTCACGCGCGGCAGGGGCTCGTCGATTCCGCCTTTGACCGGCCGCAGGCGGGCGCTCTGTTTGACGAAGATGGCGTCCCGCCGCATGAAGATGCCGTTCGGGCTCATGTCGCCGATGTAGTAGACGTGAAACATTCCCGCGGGCCGCGAATCCTCGGGGCGAAGCGCCAGCAGCGCCTGCGTGGGCAGCGACGCGTCCTTTTCGTGCCCGGCCACGGATGCCGGCTTCTCGGACACGATCGACTCGACCCACAGGTGAACGCCGGCCGCGTGCCAGATTCCGTTAGCCTTGGCGAAGACGCGCGCGATATCCTTCTCGGTCAGACTGGTGATCGCGGCCTTCGTGTCCGAGTCGCGCAGCAGGTGTACGCGCACGGGCACAATTCGAAAGTCGCCGTAAGCGAAGGTCTTGGGCGCGACCGCCGCCTCCTTGGCCGGCGGATCCTGCGCGAAGCTCGGCGCCGCCGCGCCGCTGCCAATCACACTCCCGGCGATGAGGGCCAACGACGCAATAAATAGGGGTCTCATGCTTGCCTTTCGCGTTCTGCCGGATCCAGTTCCGGCGCCGCGCCGCCAGATCACGCTGCTGCTGGTCATAGAAGTCCAATGTGTCCTGTAGGTCCTGCCGCCCTGACCAACCCCGCCCGACCTCACCCTACACATTGTACCCCGCGCGCACCGGAAGGATTTGAGTTCCGGCAGGGCGAATATGCGGCTGGCGATCGCTCAATACCGCCTGGCGCCGTGCCACGCTGCCGCACCACCATAACAGGGAGTCTCCAGCATGCCAGTGATGACCGGGCTCTCCGGAAATGAGATGTACTGCCTGCGCCAGAAAGGCCTCCAGGCGGGCGACCTGGTGATCGGCAATAGCGTCTTCTCGATCGGCATGATCGGCGGCATCGGTTCCGGTCTGCGGACGCTCGCGGGCGGCGAGGTGACGCAGATCACCAGCGTGATCCACGACGGCCGGCAGCAGTCCTACGCTCGCATGGTGGCGGAGGCGCAGCGCCACGGCGGCATCGGCATCACCGGCGTAACGAGCGAGCTGATCCAGCATTCCGGCAATATCGAGTTCCTATCCATCGGCTCCTGTGTCCACCAGGAGGCCCGGGCGGAGCAGATCGGCTTCTCCTCCTCGGCCGACGGCCAGGAGCTCTACTGCCAGATCGACGCCGGCTTCCGGCCCATCAAGTTCGTCTTCGGCAACGTCGCCTACTCCATTGGCATTGGCGGCGGCCTCATGGGCTCGCTGCGCGGCCTCGCCCGCGGCGAGGTCGTCGAGTACAGCCGCGTCTTCAATGAAACCCGCCACCGGGCGCTCGAGCGGATCACCTCCGAGTGCCGCGCCGCGGGAGGCAACGCCGTCGTGGGGATTGAGACGGCCATCCTGCCGTTCCAGGGCATGCAGGAGATGGTGATGCTCGGCACGGCGAGCTACCATCCGGCGCTGCCGGAGCAATACCGCCAGAATCCCGTCTCAAGCGACCTGACCAACGAGGAGATGTGGAATCTGGTCCACATGGGCTACGCGCCCATCCAGCTCGTGCTCGGCGTCTCGATCTACTCGCTTGGTATCGTCGGCGGCATCACGGCCGCCTTCAAGTCGCTCGCGCGCGGCGAGATCAGCGAGCTGACGACGCTCATATACGAGGCGCGCGAGAACGCGATTGCGAAGATCGCGCAGGACGCGACTGCCTGCGGCGCGGACGACGTGGTCGGTACCAAGACGTATGTCTATCAGCTCGGCGGCGGCATCATCGAGTTCCTCGCGATCGGGACCGCCGTCAAGCGCATTCCGGGCCTGACGACCGTGTCGCCGGAGCTGCCGTCGCAGTCCGTAATCAACGACAAGGACACGTTCATCAACCTTGCGGAAGCCGCGCTGGGGCAGATCAAGCGCTCGCCGCTCCCTACGGATAAGAAGAAGAAAGAGGGCTGGGCGCTGGCGCTGGACATTCTCCTCAAGTTGTTGGGCGGGTAACGCGCGTTGATCTATACCCAGAACTACGACCCGGTCCACTGGGGACCGACTTCACTCCTGCTGGCGGCGCTGCCGGTCCTCGTCCTCTTCTTCCTGCTGGTCGTCCGCAGATCGCCCGTGCCGGTAGCTGCCGGCGGCGGCGCAATCGTCGCGCTAATTGTCGCCGTATTCGCGTACCGCATGCCCGCGCAGATGGCCGGTCTGGCGTTCGTCAACGGCGCGCTCTTCGCGCTCGTTCCGATCTGCTGGACGATCGTCAACGCGATGATGCTCTACAATCTGACAGTCGTGACCGGCCGGTTCGAGGGCATCAAGGACTCCGTCGCCGGCCTTTCGGCGGACCACCGGCTGCAGGCCGTCCTCATCGCCTTCTCCTTCGGCGCATTTCTCGAGGGCGCGGCCGGCGGCGGCACGCCCGTGGCGATCTGCGCCGCAATGATGGTCGGCCTCGGCTTCCGGCCCTTCCTGGCCGCATGCCTCTGCCTCATCGCGAATACCTCGCCGGTCGCATACGGCGGCTTCGGCACGCCGATCCTGACGCTCTCCGGCGCGACAAACCTGCCTGCGCAGAGCCTGAGCCACATGGCGGGCAACCAACTGCCCTTCGTCTCTTTCCTGATCCCGTTCTGGCTCGTCCGCTGCATGTGCAACTGGCGCGAGACATTCGAGGTCGCCCCGGCGATACTCGTCGCAGGCGGCTCCTTCTCGGTCGTCCAGTATCTGTTTGCCCACTCCCCGCAGTTTCCCATGACGGACATCGCGGGCGGCCTGATCTCGCTGGTGATCACCGGCGCCTTCCTCTGCTTCTGGCGCCCGAGAACAATCTGGCGCCTGACCTCTCCCTCCCGTTCCAAAGAGGTACAAGATCAGGATTCACCCGCACACCCCCTCGCCCCCTCACCCTCCCAAGCGCCGATGCGCGGCGCCGCAATCCTTGCGGCCTGGATGCCGTTCATCATGCTCTGCCTGCTGATGGTCGCGATCGGCAGCAAGAAGGCGGCGATCGACGCCGGCCATATCGGGCCGCTGAGGACGGTCTACGTCTACGCGATGCCCGGCCTCGACAAGCACGTGCTGCGGACCGCGCCGGTCGTGGAGCAACCGACGAAGGAGCCGGCGACCTTTACGCTGAACTGGGTCACGTCGCCCGGTACGTCGATCTTCGTCACCAACATCGTCGCGATCCTCCTGCTCGGGATCCGGCGAGAGCAGGTGTGGGACGCGACACGAACTACGTGGAAGCAGATGGCAATCCCTGTGCCGACGATCGTCTTCATGATCGGCCTCAGCTACGTGACGCGCCTCGCCGGTCTGGACGCGACGCTCGGCATGGCATTCGCGCGGGCCGGGAAGGTCTATCCGCTCTTTGCCGCGCTGCTGGGCTGGGTAGGCGTCTTCCTGACCGGCACTGACGCCGGCAGCAACGCGCTCTTCGGCAGCCTGCAGAAGATTACGGCGCTCCAGCTCCGCCTTAACCCCATCCTGATCTGCGCCGCGAACTCGACCGGCGGCGTGATGGGCAAGATGATCGATGCGCAGAGCATCTGCGTCGCCACTGCGGCGACCGAGCGCGTCGGCACGGAGGCCGACATCTTCAAGTTCGTCATTTGGCACAGTGCGGCGCTCGCCGCGATCATGGGCGGCATAACGCTGCTCCAGGCCTATGTCCCGCCCTTCACGCACATGGTCCCGCACTGGCCCTGAGTAGAGGTCGGAAATCCAAAACCCAAAATCCAAAATCCAAAACGCTTTGCGGCTTAATGAATTGGGCGTCTTGGTGGCGCTGCTGGTGCTCGGCCTGATCCTGACCTTCACGACGCACCACCTGTTCCTGACGAGTGATAATCTTCTGAAAGTCGCGCGCCAGGCCTCGCCATACGGCATTATGGCCGTTGGGATGGTGTTCGTCCTCGTGCTGGGCGAAGTGGACCTTTCGGTCGGCTCGATCTACGTGCTGGCGAACATCGTGACCGCTCTCGCCCTCCATGCGAACGTGCCGGTAGCCGTCGCGGTCATCGCGGGCCTTGGCGTCGGGACCGCATGCGGTGCCGTCAACGGCGTGCTCAGCGTGGTTCTGGGCATCCCGACGATCATCGTGACGATTGGGACGATGAGCGTCTTCCGTGGGCTCGCGCTCGTGGCCTGCGGCGCGGCGCCCGTAAGCGAGTTCTCGAAGGATAACGTCTTCTTCACTGTCGCGGGCGGCGAACCGTTCGGCGTGCCGGCCGGAGTGATCGTCATGGTGGCTGTCGCCGCGATCGGCTGGATCTGGCTGCACCGCACGGTCGCCGGCCGGCGGGTGCAGGCTATCGGCGGCAATCCGACGGCCGGCCGGCTCTCCGGCCTCTCCGTCAATCGCTATCGAGTGGGCGTGATGGCGCTGAACGGGCTGATCGCCTCGCTCTCCGGCCTAATGGCGCTCGCCTTCCTGCAGGCCGCCGATCCGAGCGACGGACAGGGCTTCGAGCTCTGGGTCATCGCGTCGGCGATCATCGGCGGCACGGCCCTGCGGGGCGGTTCCGGCTCCGTAACGGGCGCGGTGCTCGGCGCGCTCATCATCGCCGTCATCCAGAACGGCCTGCTTCTCCTGGGCGCACCCGCCAACGCGAACATCGCGGTAACCGGCGCAGTGATCATCCTGGCCGTCGCCCTGGACGCGCTCGTCAAGCGCCGATCCGCGCGCGGGTAGGGGCGCAATCCGCAGATCGCGCAGATGCGCGCAGGTAAACGGCGCCCGGACGACATCTGTGTCGTGCAGCAACGAATACTGTCGACGAAAGGTACGAGAACTGACGAAATCTCAATATTTCGAGAACTCTTACTGGAATCTCCCGCATATTGCCCAAAAACAAAAATCAATTCGGCTCGCATCACCCTGACATAAGCCGCATTATTCACGAACAGCCCAGCGGTAGCGCGGGCCTCCGTGCCCGCAACGGTAGCACAGGTTTCATGGAGCCGTATGGCCCTCCGCGCCCGCCAACACCGCGCGAATAGCCCGGGCCCATTCCGTCGGCGCGCCGGCGCCGCACGCTGACTGACGAACGAGGAGCGCAGAAGCAATGAACAGACGACTGGTATCGCCATTCAAGTTGGCGCTCGTGCTGCCAATACTGCTCGCGGCGGCCTGCAACAATACGGGCGGCGGAAACCCGTACGCCGGCGGGAAGACGCCGCCCGCGGCGAGCGGGCCGGCCGGGTCGCCGCCGCCTCAGAAGATCAAGATCGGCTACGTCCTGCACGTCCTCAACGACTTCACCGCCGTGATCCAGCGGGGCGCGAAGGACGCGGGTGACGACCTCGGCGTCGACGTGCAAATCGTCGGGCCGTCGGACCTGGAGGCGACGAAGACCATCGCGCTGTTCGAAGGCATGGTCCAGCAGAAGAAGGACGGGCTCGCCGTGGTGCCGGTGCCGGGCAGCCAGTGGGTAAAGCCGATCAAGGAGGCGACGGGTGCCGGCATCCCCGTCATGACCGCCAACTCGATCAGCGAGGGATCGACCGCCTCCGCGTGGGTGGGGCAGGACGAGTACCAGTCCGGCGTGATCCTTGCCGAGCAGATGCGCAAGCAGCTCGACGCGCAGGGCAAGAAGTCCGGCACGATCCTGGTCGGCATCTGCGCCCCACAGATGGCGGTCCTGCAGGACCGGTACCGCGGCTTCAAGAAGGGAATGGAGGGCTCCGCCTTCACGGTCAACGACGCCAAGGACGTGACGGTCCCGAACACGACCAACTACAGCCGCTGGGAGTCGCTCGCGACCGCGACGCCGGGCATGGTCGCCGCCGTCGGCCTCTGCTCGATGGATATTCCCAATCTCTACAAGCTGAAGCAGCGCAACAAGGCGACCTGGCTGATCGGCGGTTACGACCTGAACAAGGACACGCTCGACTCCGTCAAGAACGGGACCTGCCAGGTGACGCTCGGCCAGCACCCGTACCTCCAGGGCTACCTGCCCGTCCTGGCCCTCGTCCGCCATATCCGCGACAAGAAGCCGATGCCGCAGGGCTGGCTCGACGTGACCACCGAGGTCGTCACCAAGGAGAACGTCGACACCGTTTCGCCACGCGAGCACGATCCCGCTACAGAAAAGAAGTGGTACGCGGACTTCATCGCCAAACACTTCGCCGACCTGAACGCCGTCGCCAAGCCGCTCCCGAAGCACTGAAGGAAGATACAGAAGGAAGATACAGAAGGAAGATACAGAAGGAAGATGCCATTGGAACCTATATCACGCGACATGCTGCAGCCGCTGATGACGGCGCACCGCGGGAACGCGATCTTCCGGCGGGCGCTGGAGCGCCTGCCGGACGGAGACGCCCTGCTCTCCCTGCTCGGCCGCTACGTACACTTCAATGCGACGTTCGGCGGCTGCGTGGCGAATCTGGCGGGCGAGATCGCCATACGTCAGAACCTGTTCCGCGACGCGAGCGACCCAATCCCGATTCTTGCGGACCGGAGCGTCGAGGTCGCTTCGGACGTGATCGCTGCCGCCATCGACGAGTTCGACGACCGCGCGACAACACATCGCGACACGCACCGCACGCTCGCACAGGCAACGCTTCGGGCGGCCGGCCAATTCTTCGGCAAGTCGACCGCGGAGCTGAACGCGCTGTTCCAGCCGGACGCCGCTACGCTGGAAGCCATCCGAGGGGTTCACGCGGGATACGGAGTCAACCGCAGGCTTGAGGACGCCGACATCCTGCGCGCCCTGGGCTTCCACGCCGCGTCCGAAGTACTCGCGGACGAGGAGTTCCGCTTCCTCGACGAGTGCCTGCGCGGCCGGTTCCCGCAGCTCGTGGCCGCCCTGCAGGGCGCGAAGGTGCGGATCAACGGCGAGGAGCACGCGGCCTACTACTGGATTCACATCCACACGAGCGTCGAGGCGGACCACTTCGCCTTCGCGCTCCAGGGCGCCAATCGCGCGCTCGGCTGCTACACCGGCTCCATCCCGGACGCCAGGAGCTGGATACTGGAAGGCTTCGCGCAGTTCGCCGACCTCCAGACGAAGTTTATGGAGTCGCTTCTCTCGTGGTAGGCTATAATCTCAGGCATGTGGTTCACGCGCCTCGCTATCTCCCGCCCGATCGTCATCTGGATGGCGCTCGCCGCCATCGCCGTGCTCGGCATCCGCGCCTACACCAAGCTGCCGGCGGAGCTGAACCCGCGCGTCAGCATCCCCACCATCACCGTAACCACGATCTATCCCGGCGCGGGACCGCCTGAGATCGAGACGCAGGTCAGCAAGACGCTGGAGGACGCGGTCGGCACCGCGCCCGGCGTCCAGGACGTCTACTCCAGCTCGCAGGCCGGCGTATCCATCATCAGCATGGACTTCCAGAGCGGCGCCGACATCGACCAGGCCGTGGCGGACGTGCGCAGCAAGGTCGATTCGGTGCGCGCCCAGCTGCCGGCGGGCGTGCAGCAGCCGGTCGTCGCCAAGCTGGACATCAACGCGCTGCCGATCTTCTACGCCGGGCTGGAGTGCAGGAGCCTCACGCTCCAGCAGCTCCGGGCGCTCGCCGACAACACGATCAAGCCGCGGCTGGAGCGCATCCATGGCGTGGCCTCGGTCAAGGTCGTCGGCGGGGAGCAGCGCGAAATCCACGTCGCGGTGGACGGGCAGAAGCTCGCGCAGTTCGGCCTGACGATCGAGGACGTGGTCAGCTCGCTGAAGGCCTCCGGCCACGACGTGCCGAGCGGCGGTATCTCGCACGGCAAGCTGGAGACCGACGTGCGGCTGGCGGGCGCCTACGATTCGCTCAAGACAATCGGCGACACGCAGATCCTCTCGCCGCAGCTCGACCGCGGCGCGGGCCGGACCGCGTCGCCGTCGGGCGGCGCGCCTCCGCTCCCCGCCCCGCCCGTCACGGTGGCGGACGTGGCCTGGATCCGCGACACGCACGCGGACCGTACCGAGATCAACCGCGTGGACGGCGTCAACGGCGTCAGCCTGGTGGTCACGAAGGCCTACGACGCGAACACCGTGGCGGTGGTGGACCAGATCGACGCCGCCTTCCGCGAGCTGGCCGATTCCGTGCCGGCGGACCTGAAGCGCGTGGTGCTGGATGACAGCTCGGAGACGGTCCGCGACGCCCTGTCGGACGTGAACGTAAGCCTGGTCCTGGGCGCCGGCCTGGCGATGGGCGTCATCTTTCTTTTCCTCCACAACTTGCGCGGTACCCTCATCGTTTCGCTCGCGATCCCGTCGTGCGTTGTCGCGACCTTCCTGTTGATGCAGCTCGTCGGCTTCACGCTCAACCAGATGACGCTGCTGGCGCTCTCACTGTCCGTCGGAATCCTGGTGGACGACTCGATC
>DATGJU010000624.1:0-10791 GCA_035295045.1 Chthonomonadaceae bacterium | reverse complement strand
GAGATTTGTTATGCGGAAGAAGATCGAAGTAACCTCCGACCAGTGGCGCGACGCCGAGCCGCAGCACGCGCCGCACGATACCACAAAAGACGGCGTCAAGAACGATGGAGATGGCGCGGACGGCGTGAGCCCCTCCCCGCCTGCCCCGATCGATCCGGCCGCGCCGGAAGCCGAGCGCGAAACCGTCAATGGGACTGAGGCCTATATCGTAGCGCTTCAGGCCGACCTGGACGAGGCGCGCCGCCAAATCGAGGAGATCCAGAAGCAGCTCCTCTACTCGCAGGCCGAGTTTCAGAACTTCCGGCGCCGCAAGGAGGACGAACAGCGGGATCTGGCGCGATTCGCGAACGCGGAGCTCATCAGGAGCCTCCTCCCAATACTGGATAACTTCGACCGCGCGCTGCAGGCCGCTGAGAAGTCGCGCAACTTCGACGCGCTGGTGGGCGGCGTTTCCGGCACCTCCAAGCAGCTCCAGACGTTTCTGCAGAAGGCCGGCGTCACGCCGATCGAGTCCGTCGGCAAGGAGTTCGACCCGAACTTCCACGAGGCGATCGGCCACGCCGACAACTCGGACCTGCCGCCTAACACCGTCGCCGACGAGGTGCAGCGCGGCTACATGATGCACGACCGCGTACTGCGGCCCGCGCTTGTCCGCGTGGCGCAAGGCTGACCGGATGAGCAGGCAGCGACTGTTCGGCACCGACGGCGTCCGCGGCGTGGCCAATATCGAGCTGACCGCGCGCCTCGCGATGCAGCTTGGCGCCGCTGCGGGCCACTGGGCCGCAAAAGGCGTGCCGCACGGGCGGGACGGCAAGCCCTGCGTCATTATCGGGCGCGATACCCGGCTGTCCGGCGACATGCTGGAGGCAGCGATCGCGGCCGGATTGGCGTCAATGGGCGTCGACGTGATCAACGTGGACGTCGTGCCGACGCCCGCTGTCGCGCAGATCGTACTTGCGAAGGGCGCCGCCGCCGGCATCGTGATCTCTGCATCGCACAACCCATTCGAGGACAACGGGATAAAACTATTCGGCCCGAACGGCAAGAAGCTGCCGGATAGCGTTGAGGACGAGATCGAGGAGATCATGGGGCGACTGGCGGAGATCGATCCGCCGACGGGCGGCGGCATCGGCCGCATCCATGAGACGCGCGAACCGGTGCAGTGCTACCTTGAGCGCGTCGAGCGGACGGCCGGCGGCCGCGAAGCGGCGCCCCTCCGCGGCCTCTCGCTTGTGATGGACTGCGCGAACGGCGCCGCCTACGAGGTGGCGCCTCGGCTGTTCCGCGAGCTCGGCGCTGATGTCCGGGTAATCCATGCGGAACCGGACGGCGTGAACATCAATGTGGAGTGCGGATCGACCAGGCCGGCGGAGATGGCGCGCATGGTCGTCGATTCGGGCGCGAGCGCGGGTCTCGCGTTCGACGGCGACGCGGACCGCGTGATGCTGGCGGATGAGCGGGGCGCGATCGTCGACGGCGACAGGATGATGGCCATTCTCGCGATGGACCTCCATGCGCGCGGGGCGCTGCCGGGCGCCGTCGTCGTCTCGACTATCATGAGCAACGTTGGGCTGGAGCAGGCGCTGGCCGCCGACGGAATCCGGCTGCACCGCACGGACGTTGGCGACCGGTACGTTGCGGAGGCGATGGATCGGCTGGGCGCGGCGGTTGGCGGCGAGCAGAGCGGCCACATCCTGCTGCCCGAGCTTACTCCCACCGGCGATGGCCTCGTAACTGCGCTCCACGTGCTCCGCGTAATGCGCGCGACCGGCCGGACGCTCTCTGAGCTCGCCTCGGTAGTCACTTCCTGCCCCCAGCTGCTTAAGAGTGTACGCGTCCGGTCGAAGGTGGGATGGCGCGAAGACGAGGCCATTCGCGGCGCAATCGCGCGGGGCCAGGAGCGGCTGGGCAGCGCGGAGTGGCTATCGGTCCGCGCCTCCGGAACCGAGCCGCTGATTCGCGTAATGGCGCAAGGGACAGACGAAGCGATGGTACACTCCGTCGTAAACGATATATGCGGCATCATCGAAGCGCGGCTCGGCGCGGAGTAGCGCGGTGAGAAATAGTTGTCGATTATCGTGCAATCCGTGAAACCATCGGCCTGGCACATTCGTCGGAGTCGATAGTGATTAATTTCACAATGTATTCGGTGCCGACCGTTTGAGATCTCAAGAGGGGGCGACCATGAGGGTGCAGAAAGACTTCGGAGGCTGGCTTCGCGCCGCCGTCGCATGCGTACTGCTTGGTTTTGCCGTGGCGCCCGCGCGCGCTGCGACGCCTGCCGGCAAGTCGCTCGCCTTCGCCGACATCCAGGGCCGCAGGTATGACGCGCAGCTCCTGGCCGCCAATAAGGCATCAGTTTTTCTGTTCATCTCCGGCCAGTGCCCGATCTCGAACGTCTACACGCCTCGCTTCATTGCGCTCAACGAAAAGTACGGCAAGCAGAGCGTGCAGGTGTTCGCCGTCTACTCCGACCGGCAGGAGAGCCTCGCCGATATCACGCGACACGCGCGCGAACGGAGCCTCTCGTTCCCCGTGGTGCGCGATGCGGGCGCGGCGCTCGCCGACCAGCTTGGCGCCACTATGACGCCGGAGGCGGTTCTGGTAGATGCGAAGGGCACGGTGCGATACCGCGGACGCATCGACGATAACCCGGTGGCCACGCACGTTACCGTCCACGATCTCGAGGATGCGATTGCCGCCGTGCTTGCCGACGCGTCGGTCAAGAATCCGGAGGTGCTCGCGGTCGGCTGCGCGATCCGGCGGCCCGCGCATTCCGCCGCCGCGGCGCCCGGCGCGCCGACCTACGCGCGCGAGGTTGCGCCGATCCTGCGCCAAAAGTGCGAGGGCTGTCACCGGCCCGGCGAGGTGGCACCGTTCTCGCTGCAGACCTACCAGCAGGCAAGCGCGTGGGCCTCGGACATCAAGCGCTACACGCAGCTCCACCAGATGCCGCCCTGGAAGCCGGCGCACGGTTACGGTGACTTCCGCGACGAAACCCGGATCGACCTTACGGACGCCGAGCGAGTGACGCTGGCGAAATGGGCCGACACCGGCGCGGCCCTCGGCGATCCCAAACAGATCCCGCCTCCGCGCGTCTTCCCCGCCGGCTGGCAGCTCGGTGCGCCGGACATGGTGATCCAGCCCGAGGGCGCGTACCACCTTGCGCCCGACGGCGACGACGTTTACCGCCATTTCGTCGTGAAGACGAACTTCACCGAGGACACCTTCCTGAGCGCCGTCGAGGTCCGGCCCGGCAACCGGGCGGTGGTGCACCATGTCATCTGCTACGTAGACAGCAACCCGGGACCGGACGGCAAATACGCGAGCGAAAAGCTGGAAGCGGCGGCGCACGATGGTCAGCCCGGCTATACGGCCTTCGGTGGTCCCGGCTTCGTCCCGACCGGCATCATGGGCGGATGGGCCCCGGGCAACGACGCGCAGATGCTTCCCGATGGAATCGGAATATTCGTGCCGAAGGGCTCGCGGCTCTCGTTGGAGGTCCACTATCACAAGGACGGCAAGCCCGAGATCGACCTCACGCGGCTCGGCGTCCACTTTTGCCGGACCAAAGTAGAGAAGCGTATCTCCGGCCTCTTCGCGCTCAACTTCGGCTTCCATATCCCGCCCGGCGATGCGCACCACGAGGTCACTGCAGTCTCTACGGTCCCGGAGGATGAGCATATCCTGGTCGTGACGCCGCACATGCATCTGCTGGGCCGCGAGATGAAGGTCTGGGCCGAGCTACCGGACGGCACGATCAAGCCGCTAGTCTGGGTGAAGGACTGGGATTTCAACTGGCAGAACAGCTACGTCCTCAAGGAGCCGCTTGCGGCGCCGAAAGGGACGCGGATTCACGTTACCGCCTACTTCGACAACTCGCCTCAGAACGCTCGCAACCCGAACCACAACTCGCCGCGCACCGTTGGCTGGGGCGAGCAGACCACCGACGAGATGTGCATCGCGTTCATCTCGGCGACGCGCGATGCCGAGCATCTGGACGTCATGCCTAGCGCTCCGAAAATCACAGCCAGCGCAAAGTGACCGTTTGAACTCTATCCGCAGATAACGCAGACCACGCAGGCGCTGTGCAGCGCCGCGAACAGAATATGACGTCGAGCCGGCAAATTCGGACTGCCAGGACCTCGATACGGTCTGCAAAGGTTGCGCCATCTGCGGATAGAGCCTCCCGCATTCCTCTCCGTTCGTAAGTCTTCTGGACAAAGATCTCTTAACTCCCTACCGCGCGCGCGTCAGATTAGGCGGGCGCCATTTCGAGTTTCAATCCATCATGCACGGAAACCGGCGGGGAGATGCCATGAACGCGACATCCGCGTCTGCGCGCGCGGCGACTCTTGTGTTGGTCGTCCATTCGCTCACCGTTACTGCGGTGTGCGCTGCCGCGCAGGCGGCGCCGCCCAATCTCGCGGGAGCGATTCGCGCGGCGGCGCCGCCCAAAGAGATCGCGATCGCGGTCGAGGCGGAGAACGCACGGCCAATCCAGGGCGCCGCGCTCGCGCCGCCCGGATCGCCGCTGGCGCTGGCGGTGGCGCCGTTCGACCACCGGCTTCAGTCGTTCGGCGCCATCACCGCTATCGCGCCGGCGAATCGCGTTACGCTCGCGACGACGCTGCCCCAGTCCAATCCGTTCCGTGACGTGCCGCCCCGCGAGGCATTCACCATTCTCGCGGCGAGCCTCACCGACGCGCAGCGGAACGCGATGCTGAGCGAGCAGGGAATCGGAGTTGGCGATCTGACTACGGACATGCAGCGCGGTCTCTTCCTCACGCTCTTCCCCACGCAGCGCATTGAGTTCTTCGAGAAGAGCGGCGATCCGCAGGATACGGGGCCAGGCACGCTCCACGCAGTTGAGAATCCGATGCAGAACGGTCGCCTTCGCGTTGGAGCGTCGATGCGCATGACCGCCTACTCAGTTGGCCAGGACCTGCCCGGCCTGACGCCGATCATGCGCGATCCCGGCGGTCCGAAGATCCACGACCCCGCCAATCAACAGCACATTTTCAATGCCGCGACAGTCGACGGCGTTCGAGTCCGATGGACCGAGCCGAACGCGCTCAAGTCCGGGCAGCTCAACTTCGACGCCGACGTGCTGAAGCGGCCGATCTCGCTCTCCGGTTTGCCGAATGTCGGGGCGCTCATCGCGCGGATCGCGGAGACGACCGGCCTGGAGATATACGCCGATCGGCGCTACGAGAAGCGCTCCCTCACCATCCTGAACGCCGACCGGTCTGCGCGCGCCGGCGACCTGCTTCGCGCCCTCTGCCTCTGCCTGGCCGGCGCTTTCCGAAAGCTCGGCCCGGCCTACGTGCTGACGGACGACGTTTCGGGCGTGGGAAGTCGCCGCCAGCGCATCGTCAATCTCCAGGCGGACGGCGAGGCTCAGCGCGCCGGACCACTGCGCCAGGCGGAGGATTTCCTTCAGGACACGGGCGCGTTCTGGAAGGCCCGCCTTGGCGGCTTCGGCGACGGCATGCTTCCAAGTGAAGACCAGGCGCGGAAGGAGGACAGGGACGTCCTCGGGGCCGGTATGATCTCGATGATTCGCCTCCCGTTCGATCAATTCTCGCCCATGCAGAAGCAGGCAATTCAGCAGTACTCGGACGGTCTGTCGCGCCAGCACGATGCCAATCCGAATGGAGGGATCCCGCCCGGCATCGACTTCAATAGGCCGATCGAGCTGAACGTCACGGTCTCCATACAGCTCCTGATTCCCGGCGTGAATGGCGCGATAGACACGGATCTCGGACAGTGGGTCGCGGAGTCGTTCCACGATATGTCGAAGTTCCGTCCGCAGCGCAATCGCAAAGCCCACGCGGGTCCAGCAGGGGATGGACCTGTGCCCGGTCCGGCGCTCGCGGACCTGTCCGGGACCATCGGCCGCCGGGCGCTGCTCTGCAACGCGCGCAACCCGGAGCAGCTCGCGGCCGCCGTGGCCAAGATGAAGCAGATGGGGCTTAACGAGCTCTGGCTGCCCGTATTCACATCGGGCGAGGCGGCCCTGCCAGGCCTGCGCCTAACCGCGGCCGACGAAGAGCGGGCCTCGCTGTTGAAGAGCGCCATCGACCTTGCGCGAGGCGCAGGCATACGGGTCTTCCCGGTCGTAGACCTGTTCGCCTGGGGCCGCGCGACCCGCCGCGACCTGCTGGACTTGACGATCATCGGCGAGACTTCGTACGAGGACGCGCGCCGGCGGCACGCCCGCAGCCTCCTCCTCGCAGCGGCGGACGGGCGCGACGCAGACCAGGAGCCGCTGCGCAGAGAGACTATATCGCCGCTGGCGCCCGCGGCTGCGCGCGATCTTGCCGAGGTCGAGCGGTTCGTCGCCTCGCTGCCGGGAATTGCCGGGGTCATCTGGCGCGAAACCTGTCCGGAAGGCTACGATGCGCCGGACCGCCTTCAGCATATCGAGCCAGCCGGCCGTCTCGGCTACACGGAGGCGGCGCGGCTCGCGTTCCTGCGGAAGGAGCACGCGGATCCGATCGACGTCACGCCCACGCGGACAATGATGGAAATGTTCGAGCGCGCCGATCTCTCGCTGCCGCAGTTCGACGACTACGCGCTGGACGGTCAGCTAGATCGGCAGTGGCGCAAGGCTTGCAACGATGCCAACATCGGCTTTCTCAACGGGATGTTCGAGGCCGTCCGCTCCGCGCCGCTCGGCCACTCCCGGCCCGAGCCGCCGGGCTTCGAGCTGCTCGTGCGGGAGCGCCGCGACAACTTCGGCAGCGGCTGGTACGCCGCCTGGCTCGGACCCAATACGCCACTGCCGACCTCGCACATGCCATTCGAGGACGGCAATCAGGACCCGCCCTACAACCCCGTTGACGCAGACGTCCAGGCGCACTCGCAATCGAAGGTCGCGCTGCTCCGGCTGCCCGTGGGCCGGTCGCTCGAAGAGGCGGCGGTGCGCCGGCAGTGGTCTGGCGCCCTCCGCGGCCTCGCGTCGAACAAGAAGTGGGAGGGATTTGTCCTGGAGATGGAGGCGCTGGAGCCTTAAGGACGCGTTTGCAGGACTCGCAATAAGGGAATCCGCCCCAGCCAGCGCGCTCTTGCGGCGCGTCTGGCTGGGGACAGTGTTCCGCGTCTTGGCTGGAACAGAGTGTAATGTGCAACGTAACCCCTTCGCTGGGTCAGTTGTGCTGGGTTACCGCTCCTGTGACCGATCCTCCCTTGCTGCTCTTTAACGTAACGCTCTTGACGGCGGTCGGCCATAGGACCTGGAGCTGGAACTTATTGCCGCCAGAGAAGGTCATGTTTCCGATCATTGCCCCCGTTGCGGCGTCATACGCCGTTAGCGTCGCCGCGGGATTCGTGCTGGTCGCCTCTAGGCGGAGCTGTTTCTGGGATACCGTGTACTCGGCTCGCGTCAGCGCGAGCGTATCCGGCGGAACGACTGACAGTGGCGCGATCGCGCGCAGACCGAATGCGGCGGAGATGTTCGCCACGGTAACCGCGGACACGGTTGTCGTGGCAATTGGGAAGCCTGCACCCAAGGCACCGGCCGGAACCGTCACAGTTGCCGGTACTGCGGCGTTGGGAGATGCGCTTGCGAGCGATACGATGACGCCGCCGGCCGGCGCGGGGCTGGACAGGACCACAGTGCCCTGGGAGCTGCTGCCGCCGACCACCGTCGCAGGATTCAACGCCAGGCCCACAAGGACGGGCTGCCCGACCGCCCCAGGCCCGTAGGAGGGGTTGCGGTTCCACGAGATCCCCAGGTCCACGCCCAGGTAAGTTCCCAGGTCCGTCGCGAACGTCAGTTGGGTCAGGCCGCTGCCATCTACGTTGACGGACCATATCTCCTGATCGTCGTCCGCGGGCGGGAAGGGGCCTGAACGATTGCTCTCGAACGCTACTGTCGTCCCGTCCGGGCTGAACGTCGGATTGACGTTGTATGCCGGGTTCGTCGCCGTACGGATTCCGCCTGTGGCGATGACCGTCTGGCCGGTGCCATCTGCGTTCGCCACGCTGATGTCCGTATCGCCGTTTCCACTCAACGCGTACGTCACGTACGCGAGCTTGCTTCCGTCGCCGCTGAACGACGGCTGTGCCGGGTAGACATCGTGAACGAGAATCGTCTGTCCCGTTCCATCCGTGTTCACCTGAACCAGATCGTACTCGAAGCCGTTAAGCGGGTGCACGACCGCTGGTCCGATCTGAATGAACGCGATCTTGGACCCGTTCGGCGAGTAGGATGCCTGGAACCCTGGCGCCAGCAGTGAAATGCCGGTGCCGTTGGCGTTCATCACGTGTATCTGCGCCACCCCTTGAGGCTCGACATAGCCTCCGAAGAGTATCCTGGACCCATCCGGGCTGAAGCTATACGTGAACATCATCACGCCCGCTTGCGCCGTGGTTATAACCGTGTGCTGGTTCGAACCGTCAGCGTCCATCTCGCACAGCCGGAACCCGACTCCGTCCAGATGGTCCGACATATACAGGATCTTGGTTCCGAGGCGGTTGAATACCGGCATCTCCTCGGTAAACCCGTTGTTCGACAGGTTGGTCGCGCTGGAGCCATCGCCGTTCATCACGTAGATTTGTGGATGCCCGTCCAACGCTCGCGTGGATGTAAACGCAATCTTGCTCGCCAGCCCTTGCGCCTCTGTCGCGCGGGACAGTCCGCTGAGCGCCATCACAGCGAGCGCAATCGCCCAGGCAAGCCTCATAAGTTCCCTCATCACATCGCTCCCCTTTTCTTGGTCCCACCCGCTGTTACGGCGGCCCGGCGCAAATGCCCGCGCGCCGGTCGGCGCTAACGCCATCTCTATGCTCCCCGCGATCTAGGACCGACTGAACGGCTCCGTTCAGGCAGTCGGGTGGCGGGCATAATGGATAGAGGCGGGAGAGATCAACGAAAATACATCGTCGGGCGAGGAAATCAGAAGATTCGGCGATCGTTCACCTCATCCGCTCCATACTGTTCTGAACGAAGCGGATGCGGTGTCGACAGGATCAGGGGACGGCGTGGACCGAGCGTACAATCGCTGTGGTCGCCCGCGAGAGGAGAGAAGTCGGCCCGATTACTTTAGCCGCAGGCTGCGAGTCCGCCTCGATCGTCTGGCGGCGACGACGGCCCCGACGATCGCGCACACCATCGCGCATGCGCCGGCTGCAAGAAACGGGCCTTTCCGACCGTGCCGTTCGTTGGTTACGCGGTTCGAACGACGGATGGATTCGGTTCGCTCCGGCTCCACGTCAGGCGCATTCATTGCCTTCAGCGCGTCGCGCGCCGCATCTCGTATCAGCACCTCGCGATTGCGCAGTAGCGAGCGCAGCATCGGCCCGGATTCACGGTCCTTGCAGATACCGAGCCAGCTTGTCGCCTCGACGGCGGTGAATACCTCTGATCCTGCGGCGAGCTTGCGTTCGGACAGAAGCGCGTCCTGATGGCCAAGGGCTGCGAGGCCGCCGAGCCCGGTCGCCTCCATCAAGTGGGCATCGCCGTAGGGTGGGGCCGGCATGTGGGCTATGCGCGCGAATGCAGCGTCCGCGCCCGCAGCGCGGTGGCGGGCGAGTGCCACGGCGACCCCGTGAGCGTCAAATTCGTCGATCGCCGCCGACTTGCTGCGCGCCGCGTATAGGCGCAGTTGCGAAACGCACCACGCGAGTTGTTTGCCGTCGCCGCGATCGGCCAGGTCGATGTGCGCCTCCGGCATGTCAATGTGCTGCCGGAGGATGCGGTCCGTGTCCGGAGGGCCCAGCCGTGCCAGTCCCCGAAGGGACCAGAGCCTGACCGTCGAATCGGAAGCGTTCAAGGCATCTCGAAGCGACGGTATATCCTGAGTTCCGCCCGCTTCCGCCGTGCGTCTTATCGCGGCGTATCGGACAC
This sequence comes from Chthonomonadaceae bacterium, assembly GCA_035295045.1. Taxonomy (GTDB): domain Bacteria; phylum Armatimonadota; class Chthonomonadetes; order Chthonomonadales; family Chthonomonadaceae; genus DATGJU01. The sequence continues at coordinate 938 of DATGJU010000624.1, read as the reverse complement.
GCTCGTCCGGATCGGCCAGCCATTTCCTGTTTCGTCGAACCGTGTCCACGCTGCCGTACTCTATCTGCGCGCAGATCGCCGCCGACCGCAGGTCCGGGTCGGAGTTTCCGGCGTACCGGCGGATGGCCGGGCTTGTCCCCGCGCCGCCCGCATCTTTGAGGAGCTCGATCCAGTGCTCCGCCATCATGGGCTCACACGATTCCAGCCGGGCTTCGAGGTCCGGGGCAGCCGCCTTGCCTAGTATTCGAACCAGGGCTGCGCCGGCGTCGATTTGTAGGCCGTAGTATCTGCCCCGCCGATTCGACGTTATCTGCTCGCAGTAAGACGGGTCGCGCAGCAGCTTTTTCAGTAAGCGAACACTGGATGCGTCCTTCAGGACTCCCGCCACCATAACGCCGCGCGATACGCCTCCGCCGCGAAGATCCGCGCGGGAAACCGCGATCGCCTCCCGGCGAAACGCGATCGCTTGAGCGCTGTCGTCCGGTAAGCGCTCGCCGGTTCGGGCATCAAACACGCCGACCACCCCCGATTGGACGATGAAGCCGAACGTGTCTCCAGCGTTAGCAAACCGGAACAGCCCCGGAACACTCCACCAGATAGAGCTGATCGAATGCCGGAACGCGAGGATCTCGCTCATGGAAAACAGGTCGGCCAGCGTGTAGGATCGTAGAACTTGGCCGCGACCGTCGAGGAATACGAGCACGTCGCCCTCGCCCAATTCGGCGTACTGGTCGCGAAGAACGATGGAGTCGCCGTCGTCGCGAATGTACGCCGCGGCTGGAATGCCGAGTCCTCCATGAATCGGGCTCGCAACAGTCCAGACCGGCGATTGTCGCGGCGAATCCCGGCGGAGGAGCGTCAGAGTTTGCCTATGTTCATCGATGCGCAGCGCGAACCGCGCATTCGCGGACCGGTATTCGAGCCTCGGCGCTGGCCCC
>DATGJU010000623.1:0-5626 GCA_035295045.1 Chthonomonadaceae bacterium | reverse complement strand
CCGACCCCGCCGCGATGTAGACGCCGGTCATCTGACTGGTCGCGAGCACGAACAGGTTGTCGTCGAAAGGTAACACCGGCAGTCATCTCCCGATGGCCGCTACTCGTTTTCGTCAAGCGCTTGTTTCGGCGGCTTCCATCCTGGTGGCAGCTTGAGCACGGTACCGGCCGGTATTGCGTTAGGGCGGCGCAGCGCGTCGCGGTTGGTGAGCAGAAGCTCCTTCGACTGCGAAGCGTCGCGACCATACTTACGCGCAATTGCGTAGACCGTGTCGCCCGGCTGCACAGTGTAGGTCTTCGTCGATAGGTTGATGTATACCTGGTCGCCGCCAGCCGCATTGGCGGCTCGTGGCGCGGGATGGCCCGTTGGCCTCTCGATCACGGGATGCTGGACCGCCGCGCGTGTTACGGCGCCGGTCTCCCGCGGCCTCGGCAGCGCCGGGATTAGTGAGGCCACCGCAGGAGCGTGGACTCGCGCCGCGGCCGGACGAATGTCCGCCGTGCGCGGCGTGGGCGGCCGCAGCTCGGCGGCGGCGTTCGAGCGAACGATCAGGCCCGATACGTCGACCGGATTCGCCGACGGATAGATCTCCTTCACGAGCCGGACGATCTCCGGCGCCGCGGCGCCGCTCGGCGCGGTGCCCGTCACCTTCAGCGGATTGTGGTTCTGACCGCCACGGACGGAGAGCACGACGTCGTGCAGCGGATCGGCCGGGTTCCGGCTGAGATCGCCTACGATCAGGCGCAGCATCTTTTCGACGCGCGCCGCCGCGACCGGCGAGAACGCGCCCTTCACCTTAAGCCCGGAGGCGTCGATCGCCTCGGGAGACGTGTGAGCGGCAAACGCCGCCGCCGAAACGATGAGGTTCTTTTCCGTTTCGGTTTGTGCCCGGCCCTGCAGGTAGAGCGTGTCCCCAATCTTGGCGGCCTTGACGTCCGGGCGATTCAGGGCCGCGCTTATTGCCGCAACCGGGTCCTTCGGCGCGCTCCGCGGGCGCGCTTCGGCCGATACCGTGGCGCGGGCCGCAGGCGTCTTCGGGGTCGCACCGTTCATCGCGGGCGGCGGCTTGAGCACATATCCGATGAAGCCGCTGGCCGCGGCGACGGCGACGCCCCCAGCTACGAGCGAGAACATGCGATTGCGCGGCTGCGCCGCCGCGCGCGCGGCGGCGCGGACCAGATGCGCCTCGGCCGCCATCGTACAGGTGTCGATCTTGTGCGCCTGCTCCTCCGTCGGGCCGGCGAAGCGCGCGCGCTGCCAGATTCGGATCGCCTCTTCGAGATCGGCCGACGCACCGGTCTGCGCTACGAGCTTCCCCAGTACGACATACGCATCGACGAACGAGGGATCGGCGGCGATTGCCATGCGCATTTTGTCGGCGGCAGCGGAGGAATCGCCGACCTCCGCCAGGTCCAAGGCCTCATTATACGAATCGAGAGCGGCTTCGGCTGCAGGCTCGAACATCCGCAAGTCCGTCGTGCAGGTCGGACACTGCGCGCTGGCCGACGTTAGCTCGGAATCGCACACAGGGCATGCTTGCCGGGGCATTGTAGCGGTCATTGCGAACACTCTCTCCCTCTGAGCACCCCTCGCTCGAGTGCGGCCGCCCTTGTAGATTCCACAGGACGGCGCTGCGTTCCTTCGCGATTATCGCAGGAAACGAACGCGGCAAGGCGTGCTCAATAACCAAACTTCTGATTGTACCGGTAGTACATTGTAGAAATCGGCAGGAAAGAGCATTTGCTTTAGTCGTTATTGACCTTCCGGCGCAGCCGCGACCACGACGAGCGCCAGCCGAAGCGGTCGATTGTTCCATACGATGCCGGGCCGAAGCACCTCCACGATCTCGCCGACCGGCACGGCTCCGGTCGGGAGCGCGCTGTGGACCGCGTCGAAGTCGGCGGCCGGAAGCCCGCTCGGCACGCGGTAGCTGACGCCGCTGCGCTGCAGGCAGGCGGCCAGGCTGCCGCGCAGCCGTGCGAACCGGCGCTGCCAGCGGCCGTCCTGTCGGCCGGCGGCGTCGACCAGGCCGGCCTGCCGCGCCGCCGCGATCCGAAGCGCGTCCTCGCAGTCGTCCACCGCCGAGGCGATCGCCTTTAGCAGCTCGCGCTGCCGGTATTCGGCATCGGCGGCGCGCTCCGCCATCTGCCGGGCCACCGCCGACTGCCGGCGCGCCTCGGCCTCCAGCTCGGCCACGCGCTGCGCCAGCTCCCACCGGCTGCGATGGATCTGGATCAGCTCGTCGGTCCGAACGCGGCTATAGGCGCTCTGCCGAGCGCGGGGCGCGGTTTCACTCAAGGCCGTGGTCTCCCGGTGTGTGCGTGGTGTGCTTGGTGTCAGGTATTGAAGTGTTCGGTTTTCAGGTTTTCAGGTGTTGGGTGTTCAGGTATTCAGGAGGACTTGCCGGCTGGGGCCGGGCGTCCTTAAGACCTGAATGCCTGAAAACCTGAGCGCCTTTATACCGTTGCCGTATCGTCCTCGGTGCGGAGCATCAGGGTCGTGTCGCCGATCGTGATCGTGTCGCCGTGGCGGCAGGGCGCGGGCGCCGCGATGCGCGCTCCGTTCAGCTCGGTGCCGAAGCGGCTGCCCAGGTCCTTCAGCAGGAAGGTATCGCTGCTGAGCGCCGTCAGCTCGCAATGCTCGCGCGAGATCGCTTTGTCGGAGCGGACGATAAAGTTCGAGATCGTGTCCGGTCCGCTCGCCCGCTCCGGCTCCGGAAGCTGGCGGCCGATGCGCACCGTCTCCGTGAGTATCGGGAAGACGCGTCCGTCCTCCGGGCCGTTGCGGATTTCGAGGTGCGCGGAGGCGCCGTCGGCCGGCGAGGCCGTCTCCTCGATCACGTCTTTCAGGTAGTCGTTGAAGAATGCGGTCATGGGCACTTGGGACTCTGGATTCGCGCCTCGTTGCGCCTGAGCGCGAGATCGAACCGGCCGGCGCCCTTATCCCGGGCCCGGAATACCGGCCTGCGTACGGCTACGCTTTTTCGAAGCACAACTGGCCATCGGTGACGCCGACGCGGATCACATCGCCGCGGCCAAACGCGCCGGAATGCATCTGGAGGGCAAGCGGCTCCTTGATCATCTTATCGAGCGTGCGCTTCAGATGGCGCGCGCCGTACTCGACATTGTAGCCGTGCGCGAGGATGACGTCAAGCGCCGCCGGCGCGACCGTCATATCCATGCCGCGATCGCTGAGCAGGCCGCGGATTTCGCGGAGCAGCTTGTCGAGGATGCGGTGCAGGATCGCCTTGTCCTCCAGCGGCTCGAAGGTCACGATCTCGTCCAGCCGGTTGCGCAGCTCCGGGCTGATGACGCGGCTCACCTCCGCCAGGACCTTTGGAGTGACGTTCTGCGAGAGCGCCTGCCGGCCGGGGATGCCGATCTTCTTGGCCTCCGCGAAGAGCGCACCGCCGATATTGGACGTGAAGATGACGATGGCGTTGTCGAAGCGGACGACGCGGCCGTGGTTATCGGTGAGGCGCGCCGGATCGAGAATTTGGAGGAAGATCTTCAGCACGTCCGGGTGGGCCTTTTCGATCTCGTCGAACAGGATGACGCTGTGCGGGCTGCTGCGGACCAGCTTGGAGAGCAGGCCCTCGTCTTCCGAGCCGACATAGCCGGGCGGCGCGCCGATGAGCCGCGAAACGGTGTGCGGCTCGGCGTACTCGGACATATCGAAGCGGAGCAGCTTGCGCTCGGTCCCGAAGAAGTGGACCGCGATCGCGCGGGCCAGCTCCGTCTTGCCCACCCCGGTGGGGCCGACAAAGAGGAACGCGCCGATCGGCTTCTCGGCGCCGGTGAGGCCGGCGCAGTGGATCTGGATCGCCCGCGTGACCGTCGCGACGGCCGCGTCCTGGCCGATAACCATCTCGCGGAGCCGTTCCTCCAGGCGCATCAGCAGATCGCGGTTGTTCTCCGTCAGGTAGTCATCGGGGATCGGAAGCTGGAGGATCTGCTTGAGCGCGGAGGAGATCGCGGTCCGATCTATAGAGGGCTTGTCGACGCTGGGAGCGCGGGCGTGGATGCTGTCCAGGATGGCATTGGCGCAGGCCTTGTCCAGCAGGTCGATCGCCTTGTCCGGGAAGCGGCGCTCGGAGATGTAGCGGTCCGCCAGGAAGACCGCCGCATCCAGCGCCTCGTCCGTCACGGTGACGCCGTGATAGGCCTCGAAGGTGGGCCGAACGCCCTCGAGGATGGCGCGCGTCTCTTCCGTGGTCGCTTCGGGAAGCGTGAGGAGCTCGAAGCGGCGCACCAGTGCCTCGTCCGACTCGATGTATCGGCGGAACTCGTCGATCGTGGTAGCGGCGATGCACTTGATCTCGCCGGACGCGAGGGCGGGCTTGAGCAGGTTCGCAACGTCCATCGAGTCGCCGCTGGCCCCCGCGCCCTTGATGAGATGGAACTCGTCGAGGAACAGGACGATGTCGGGATCGGAGGCGGCCTCGGCGACGAGCTGCTTCATCCGCTCCTCGAACTCGCCGCGAAACTTGGTGCCGGCGAGCAGCGACGAGAGCGCGACTTCGAAGATGTGCAGCCGGCGGATGGCCTCGTTGGCCTCCGGCGAGGCGGCCATGCGCGCGAAGCCGTAGACCAGGGAGCTCTTGCCGGTGCCGGCGTCGCCGACGATGAGGACATTGCCTTTGTTCTTGCGGCGGAGCGACTGCGCGATCTTGAGCATGTCGGCTTCGCGGCCGATGGTGGGCGGCAGCTTGCCTTCGGCGGCGAGGCGCGTCAGGTCCCGCCCGACGCTCTCGAGGAAGGGGAATCGGCGGGCGTTCGGCCGCGGCCGCGCCGGCTCGACCGGCTCGCGCGCGAGGGCGCGGCCGAGGCGCAGCACCTCGAAGCCGTTCTCACGCATGATCCGAACGGGGATGCCCTCGCCCTCGGCCAGCAGCGCCAGGAACAGATGTGCGGGCGCGACCTTGTCGCTCGATTGGCGGCGCGCGATCCGCTCGGCGATCTTCGCGACTCGCTTGCAGCGCGGCGTGAGGTCGATGTTCTCGCCAACAGCGGACGCGCCCGCCACGCTGATGGCGGCACGCACCTTGCGCCGCCAGTAGACGGGGTCGAATCCGGCCTCCTGGAATGCGCGCTCCAGCTCGGGATCGCCCAGCTTGCAGAGCCCAATGAACAGGTGCTCGGCGCCGACGTAGTACTGGCTGAACCGCTGCGACTCCGCGGTGGCGATGGACATGGCGTCGACGGCCGATTCAGACAGATTTCCGATCATTCGCTGGGCGCCTCTTGCTGGTGGAGTATCGGGGCATATTGTACCCGGCTCGCACGTTTGGGACTGTGGGGCGGCGGCCGCGCACAAACGCGGCGTCGCGCGTAGAACGCAAAGAGCGCGAAGAGGTGGGATGCTCCTCTCGCGAATGGCGCGAGCGGCATTGGGCCATTGCGGCGAGGCGAGATGATTCTTTCGTTTTGTTCTGCGAAGGGGGTGTTTCGCGCGGCGTGTATGAAACATTGGAGTTAGAGCCCGATGGCCGGGACTCGGGCGGATATGGCGCGGCTGCGTTTGCCGGAGTCACTCTTCCTCGGGATGCTCCTGAGCGTACTTGATCGCTTTCAGCAAATTTATCTTCATTTGTGTCGCGAAGTCGCACATCCCAACAGCCCGTATG
>DATGJU010000622.1:0-5801 GCA_035295045.1 Chthonomonadaceae bacterium | reverse complement strand
TGCTTCCCGGAGCATCTGGCGGAGCTGGAGAACGAGGAGCTGCTGCTGTTCCTCGCCGGCCCGGAGGGATGGGACGTGCCGCTCGATTCGCTCGCCAACACCGCGGCGACGGACTGGACCAAGATCCGCCAGCGGATGGGTTACGTCTTCGCGCTGTTCCGGGCGCTACATACCGAGCCGAGCGTGTTTCGCGCCCCTTCCGACGATCTATCGCCGGGCGCGTCAAGCGAGCGATCCCACGGCGTAGAAGTAGCGCGGTGACGGCGACCTCAGGACGCGGCGCTACGCCCGTGGAGCCTCAGGCACGGGCGTCGCCGCGGGGGCTTGCTGCTCCGGCGGGCGGTCGGAGCAGAGTGGTGTCCGATGCCGTGAGATAGCGAGCAGGCCCGCCAACGCGATGAACAGCTCGATGTTGACGGCCAGCCCTCGGACCGCGAAGGGAGTCCTGACCGCAATGGCGAGATAGCTCAGCGCCAGGGTCAGCCACGCCGCCGCGCGCCAGCGCGCGGTAAGCGTCACGTCTGTCCCTGCGTCGACCAGCAGCGCCGCTGCCAGTGCAAAAGGAGCCTCATGGTAGGGCTCAAGATAGGGACTGAGCGCAATCGGCGCCAGTAAGAGCAGGCTCACGTCGGTCAGCATTCCGATACAGTCTGCCTTCGCCATCCGCGTCGATCCTGCAGCGGAGGCGTGCGAGGCCTCACGCCGGGGAGCGCCGCGGCGGCGGGACGCGTCCAGGCCGGCAAAGAGGAGCCCCGCCCAGGCGAGTCTCGCGCCGTTCAGGATCCAGGAAGCGCGGCCCGGAAGAAGTGTTTCCGCGCTCCTTTGCAGGGAGATCAGGATCGGGTGGCGCGGACTCAGCGTCAGCGCGTGCGCCGCGTTTGCCATCTGGGCGAACCAGCCGGCGTACACGTCGGCGGCGCCACGCGGCGTGAATGCGATCATCGGCAGGACAAGCCACATCACGGCCGAAAAGGCAAGCAGCCAGGCCAACGCGGCATGCTCGCGCTTCCAAAGCAGGTACGGGATAAGGACGACGGGGTATACCTTCAGCGCGATTCCCGCGGAGAGCCAGAGACCGGACTGCGCGGGCTTTCCTAGCTGCAGCTCCCTCATCCCCAGAAGTAGGCACGCGAGCACCAGGATGTTGCAGTTCTGAGAGCGTAAATCCCACTGTACAAAATAGTTGCTTGCAAAGACAGCCGGAAGCAGAATCGCCCAGCCGGGCCGACCGTCCGAGTCAAATAGCATCTGGCGAAGCAGAAGCCAGCAGGCCAGGGCAGCCGCGATCGTAAGCACGAGGTAGATATGAACGGCGATCGTTATAGGAGGCAGCGCGGAAATATATTGGAGGACGATCGAAGGAGGAGGATAGGGATACCAGGGCGGGTAGTGGTGCGAGGAGACGACCGTATGGCTGTACTGGTACAGCAGATGGTAGTCCACGCTCCGCTCCCCGGCAGGCTTGGGGCCGAACAGGTTCACGGCCGTTGCATCGTACACTGTCCAGAGTACCAGGATGGCAAGAGCGGCCCGGTCACACAAACGCAATCTTGATGGCTTGACGGACGGCAACGCTGGCCTCCCTATGGTCGCTTGGTGGCGTAATTCTACCTGGAGAACTCTCTGAGCGCCGGCACGCCCGGTTAACAACTTGAGGCAACCAATGAACTGGATTCAGATCCTCCCCGGCGTGTACCGGTTTCGCGACAGCTGCAATGTCTATGCCGTCGAAGGCGAGGGCGGTACGCTCATCGTGGACGCGGGTACGGGCCACTGGCTGCACTATCTTGACCAGCTGCCCGCGCCGCCGACGACGCTCGTATGCACGCACTACTTCCGCGATCATTCGGCGGGCGCGGCGCGGGCGGCCGAGGCCGGCATCCCGGTGTACGCGCCGGAGTATGAGGAGGCGATCTTCGTAGACCCGCTCCAGCACTTCCGGCAGCGCGAGACCTATATCGTCTACGATAACCTGTGGGACCTGTACGCGCCCATCGAGCCGACGCGGCTGGCGGGAGTCCTGCGCGACTACGAGCGGTCCTGCCTCGCCGGCATCGAGGTGAAGGCGCTGCCGCTGCCGGGCGCGACGCTGACGCAGACCGGCATCGAGCTCCGCCTCCGCGACGGCCGCCGGGCGATCTTCTGCGGCGAGGCGATCCACTCGCCGGGCCGGCTTCCGCGAGTCGCGCCACTGCAGTACAACTACAACGACCTGAGCGGCGCGGTCCAGTGCTACTACTCCGCGCGCGCGCTGCGGGAGCGAAAGCCGGACGTGCTGCTGCCAAGCCTCGGCGAGCCGATCGTGGAGGATTGCGACGGCGCGCTGGCGCTGCTGCAGGAGAACCTGCGCGCGCTGCTTGCCGTGCGGCCCGGCATGACCGGCCCGCTGGATGCGATGGAGTCCGAATCGCTCGAACGCGTCACAGACCACGTCTGGCGGGACCGGCAGTCGATGGCGAACACGTGGCTCGTCATCAGCGAGAGCGGAAAGGCGCTCGCGATCGACTACGGCTACTGCAACACGACCGGGCACTGGCCGTCCTACTCGAGGCCGGAGCGGCGGCGGGCGCTGCTGCACGGACTCGAGGGGCTGCGGCGCCAGTTCGGGATCGACCATATCGACGTCGTGCTGGTAAGCCACTTCCACGATGACCACGTGGCGGGCATTCCCGTGCTGCAGCGCCTGCACGGCACGCAGTGCTGGGCCGCCGAGAACTTCGAGGAGCTGCTTTCGCACCCGGAGGCACACTGCTTCCCCTGCAACTGGCCGGCGCGCGCGCACGTCGACCGGCGTCTGCCGCTCGGCGAACAGTTTACCTGGGAGGAGTACACGTTCCGCCTTCATCCGATGAGCGGCCACACGCGCTTCGCGGCGCTCATCGGCTTCGATGCGGACGGCACGCGGTTCGCTCACACGGGCGACCAGTATTTCTTTACGAACGGCGTGGACGGCTTCCAGAACAACGGCCGGGCGCAGAACCACGTCTATCGCAATGGCGCGCTGCTGGACGGCTACGCGGAGAGCGGCAAATGGATGCTCGAATTCCGGCCGGACATCGTCCTCCAGGGCCACCAGCCGCCGATGTTCACGGACGACCACTTCTTCCGGCACATCGCGGCGTGGAACGAGGACTACGCCGGCCTGCATCGCCGGGTCATGCCGCTTGGCGACGACGAGCCGCATTTCGACCTGGATGGCTGGGCCGGCTGGATCTGGCCCTACCGCACGCATGTCGCGACGCCGCGGCCCGTCCCGCTCAATGTGACAGTGCGCAACCCGTACCCGGCCACCGCGGAGCTGACGGTCCGGCTCGTTGGGCCCGCCGGCTGGCAGGGGAGCAGCCGGACACTCTCGGCCGGGCCGCGCGCCGAAGTCTCGTGCGACCTGACGATTACTCCGGCCGGCGAGAGCCGGCGGCAGCCGGTCGCCGTCGAGCTCTCTGCCGGCGACGCGCTCTTCGGCCAGGTCGCGGAGGCGCTGATTACGGTTGGCGGGGAAAGGTTCTAGCACGGAAAGGACTCTTCGTTGAAGGCCATCATGGTGATGTTCGACTCGCTGAACCGGCACATGCTTCCGCCCTACGGATGCGACTGGACGCACGCTCCGAACTTCCGCCGGCTGGCCGAGCGGACGCTCACCTTCGACCGCTCCTACGTCTGTTCGATGCCGTGTATGCCGGCCCGGCGGGACCTGCACACGGGACGGCCCAACTTCCTGCACCGCGCCTGGGGGCCGATCGAGCCGTTCGACCGCTCAATGCCGCAGATGCTCAAGGAGGCGGGCGTCACCACGCACCTTGCGAGCGATCACTACCACTACTGGGAGGACGGCGGCGCGACCTACCACACGCGATACAACACCTGGGAGTTCTTCCGAGGCCAGGAGGGCGACCCGTGGCGGGGGCAGGTGACGCAGCCGCCCATCCCGCCGAATGCGCTTGGCCGCCACTCGAAGCCCGACTCCTACGCCCGGCAGGACCTGATCAACCGGGAGGCGATGCACCGCGAGGCGGACCATCCGCAGCCGCAGACGTTCGCCGCGGGGCTGGACTTCATCCGGCGAAACGCGGACGAGGATAACTGGTTCCTTCAGATCGAAACCTTCGACCCGCACGAGCCTTTCTTCTCCAACCGGCGGTACAAGGAGCGGTATCCGTACGACCATAACGCGATTCAGTTCGACTGGCCCTGGTATCGCGCGGTCGAGGAGCCGCCTGAGGCGGCGCGCCATGTTCGCTACGAGTACGCCGCGCTGCTTTCACAGTGCGATGCCTACCTGGGCGACGTGCTGGACCTGATGGACCGAAAGCAGATGTGGGACGACACCGTGCTCATCGTCTGGACGGATCACGGCTTCCTGCTGGGCGAGCACGACTGCTGGGCTAAGGTCTGGCTGCCGTTCTACGAGGAGATCGCGCATACGCCCTTCTTCGTCTGGGACCCGCGAACGCGCGGGCGGGGCGAGCGGCGGCAGGCGCTGGTCCAGCCGTCGATCGATCTCGCGCCGACGCTGCTGGAGCTGTTCGGCGTCGAGCAGCCGCCGGAGATGCTCGGTAAGAGCCTTGCTCCGGTGATCGAGTGCGACTCGCCCGTCCGCGAGGCCGCCATCTTCGGGATGCACGGCGCGCAGGTGAACGTGACCGACGGCCGGTATGTCTATATGCGCGGCCCGGCCGACGAGGCGAACCAACCGCTCAACAACTACACGCTGATGCCGACCGCGATGCGCGGCTTCCTGCGCGACGAGAACCTGCGTCGCGCCACGATGCACGCGCCGTTCACGTTCACTCGCGGCGTGCCGACGATGCAGATCCCCGCGCAGGGCTGGACATCGCACAAGGGCGCGTCGCTCGAAACGGTCCTCTGGGACGTCCAGGCCGATCCGCGCCAGGCGTCGCCGCTCGCAGATGCGGCGCTGGAGGCCGCGATGATCGGCCACATGACACGACTGATGCGCGAGTGCGACTGCCCATCGGAGCAGTTCGATCGGCTGGGGCTTACGTTGTAGCATGTCGAACGCCGTCCACATCATGACCAAGCCGATCGGGCCGATCTGCAACCTGGACTGCACGTACTGCTTCTATCTGGAGAAGGAGGCGATGTATGAGCAGGAGGGCCGGCGCGAGCGGCCGTCCTGGCAGATGCCGGACGACGTACTGGAGAGCTACATTCGCCAGTATATCGAGCAGCAGGAGATTCCGGAGATCAGCTTCGCCTGGCAGGGCGGGGAGCCGACGCTCCTGGGGGTGCGGTTTTTCCGGCGCGTGGTCGAGCTGCAGCGCAAGTACGCCGGCGGCAAGCGAATCGTCAATGCGCTGCAGACGAACGGGACGCTGCTCGACGACGCGTGGTGCGCCTTCCTGGCGGAGAATGGGTTTCTCGTCGGCCTGAGCATCGACGGCCCGCGGGAGCTGCACGACGCCTACCGCGTCGACAAGCAGGGCCGGCCCACGTTCGACGCGGTGATGCGGGGCCTGGAGGCGCTGAAGCGGCACGCGGTGGAGTTCAACACGCTCACGGTCGTCAATCGGCGCAACTCCGCCGAGCCGGAGCGTATCTACCGCTTCCTGAAGGAGATCGGCTCCGGTTACATCCAGTTCATCCCACTGGTGGAGCGGACGGCCGCCGGCCCGCTCGCGACGCCGGACGGTCTGATCCAGATCGACCTGGCGCCGCCCCCGAAGGCCGACGCCGCCAGGGCGCCGGTCACCGAGTGGAGCGTCCGGCCGGAAGCGTGGGGTCGGTTCCTGACGACGATCTTCGACGCCTGGGTGCGCTCAGACGTGGGCCGCGTCTTCGTC
>DATGJU010000621.1:0-9125 GCA_035295045.1 Chthonomonadaceae bacterium | reverse complement strand
GCTCGATAAGGTGGAGACGCCTGACATCGTCGATGCACCGGATTGGGCTTTCGACGATCGGCCCTTTTCCCTCTTGAAGCACGAACGGGGCGCCCATGGGCGTGAACGGGATGGTTAGGTCCGAAAAGAGGATCGCCGCGTCGAAGTCGAACCGCCGGAGCGGCGCCAGCGTCACCTCGGCAGCAAGCTCGGGAGTCGTACACAGCTCCATCATCGAGTGCTTCTTGCGCAGCTCGCGATATTCCGGCTGATACCGGCCGGCCTGGCGCATCAACCAGACAGGGGTTCGATCGGTCCGCTCGCGGGCGCACGCTCGGAGGAACAGGTCGTTAAACGCGGGCAATAGTCAGAAATCCTTTCGCAGCGGCCGCACCGAACGACCCTTCGGTTGACGGCCCGCTATCCCGCCATCGCGAGATGGCCGTGGCCGACCTGTTTCGGCTCGTACAGGCAGAGCGGATCGCTTTCGAGCATGTCTCCGGTATGCGAGAAGGCGCGCGCGCGGCTGCCGCCGCAGACATGGCTGAATTCGCATCGTCCGCACTTGCCCTTGAGTTTACTCGAATCGCGAAGATCCGTGAAGATTTGGGAGTCCCGGTAGATGTCTACGACATTGGCGGACCGAATATTTCCAGCCTTCAGAGGAAGGAATCCGGCGGGGAAGACTTCGCCCAGATGTGAAATGAACATTATGCCACTGCCGTCTCGAATCCCAAATCCGCTCCGGACCCCATGGCCGACGTTGCGGACCTGGCCGGCCTCCTGCTGAATCGCCACTCGGCGATAGTGCGGCGCCTCGGTCGTCTTGATGTTGACCTTCTGCTCCGCGGATCTCTCCAGGAGCCAGCGCATGATCGTCTCACTGCGTTCCGGCGCGACTTCGGTCAGGCCCCGCCCCCCGGCCGACCTGGATGAGGAAGAAGAGGCTCCAGCGAGCCGCGCCAAGGTCCGTAATCAGATCGTAGACTGCCGGCAGATCGTCAGCCGTCTGCTCGCACACCAGCGTGTTTATCTGAAACGGAAGGCCGCAGCCGGTCGCCCCGCGTGCGGCGCGAACGGTCTGATTGAAGGTTCCGGGCACCATGCGCACGCCATCATGGCGGTCCGCTGTCGACCCGTCGAGGCTCAGCGCCATCATCCAGATGCCAGAGTCCACGAACCGCTGCACGATCTCCGGGTTCAGCGCGTAGGTGCCGCTCGGCGTGATTGCCGTCTTGAATCCGCGAGATACCGCCGCTCCGATCAGATCCCATAGGTCGGGCCGCTTAAGCGGATCGCCGCCCGTGAAGACCAGGTGCGGAAGTGGATCGCCAAATCCGGACAGGTCGTCCAGGAGATTGAGACCCTCCGCCGTCGTCAGCTCCGACGGGTGGCGCGTCGGGATCGCTTCGGCGCGACAGTGGCGGCACGCCAGCTCACAGGCCCGCGTCACCTCCCAGTAGGTCATCAGGGGACGTTGATTCAGATCCAGCATGCCGATTCTCCTCCGAATTGCGGTTCTCGCGCTTGCGGACCATCGATTGGCTTCGTCGGTGAGTCATGCTCCGGGAGAGCCTCAAATCGAGCTGAGGGCCCGCACGGCGACCCATCGCGACTACGCACATTATGTCCTCCTCCGGAGCGGTGGACATCCACGGATAGGCGGATTATACGCGGCGGCCGGCCGGGCCTCGATCGCCGCCGCGATCCGAGCCTCTTAGGCTCGAAAATGTAACGCTCGCAAGCGTTCCGGCGTCCAATGGTCATCGCCCACGGATTCGCGCAGACGACCCCCCGGAGAACCAAGATGATTGTCCGCAGACTGACCCGCATCGCACTGATAGTCAGCATGCTCGCTGCTGTCGCATGGACGCCTCGCGACCGCGTAGCGCGTGCGGCGCCATCGGACAGTGCGGCGCCCGGCCAGTTGACGATGCTCAACAGGCAGGGCGTGGCGACGGGGCTCTGTCCTTTGCGGCACACCGACGTGGCGGCGGACATCGCAGGCTATGTGGCGCGCGTCACGGTCAGGCAGGAGTTCTTCAATCCGTCCAAGGAGCCGATCGAGGCGATCTACAGCTTCCCGCTGCCAAACGATGCCGCCGTGGACGAGATGACGATGACCATCGGCACGCGAATTGTGCGCGGACAGGTGAAGCGCAAGGAGGAGGCGCGCGCCATCTACGAGGCGGCGAAAGCGAGCGGACAGGCGGCCGCGCTGCTCGACCAGGAGCGGCCTAACATATTCACGCAGCAGGTCGCCAACATCACGCCCGGCGCCGGGGTGATCATTACGATCAGCTACGTCAACCTGCTGAAGTACGACGACGGGCGGTACGAATTCGTCTATCCGATGGTGGTCGGCCCGCGATATATCCCGGGCGGCGGTTACGTTACGGCGGGGCAGCGCGGCGCGCCGACAGGCGAGACGAAGTTCGAGGGCGATCCTGGAACGACGCCCGTCATTACGGACGCGCAGCAGGTGACGCCGCCGATTGCCCCGCAGGGAACGCGCTCCGGACACGACATCTCGCTGACGGTGCGCCTTGACGCCGGACTGCCCATTCAGGCGATGGACGCCGGTCTGCACAAGGTGTCGATCGTGCCGCACAGCCCCTCTGCCGCCACGATAGCGCTGGAGAGTCAGCGCGAGATACCCAACAAGGACTTCATCCTCCGGTACACGGCGGCTGGCTCGGAAATGGCTGAGGGTCTGCTTGCCTACGCTCCCGCGCGGGCCGGCGCCGCCGGCGCCCGACCTCAGGACGCGGTCGCCGGCTACTTCACGATGGTGATCCAGCCGCCGCTGGCGCCGCCCAAGGCGCAGATATCGCCGAAAGAGATGGTCTTCGTGATCGACCAGACCGGCTCGCAATCGGGCTGGCCGATCGCGAAGGCGAAGGAGACGATGAAGTACTGTATCGCCAACATGAATCCGGACGACACGTTCCAGCTCATCGGCTTCAACACCTCGATATTCCCATGCTTTCCCGCGCCAGTCCGAAACACGCCCGAGAACGTCGCGAAGGCGCTCAAGTTCCTGGAGCCTATCGAAGGCAATGGCGGCACGGACATTCTGAAGTCGGTGGACTACGCGCTGAATATCCCCGACGATCCGGACAGGCTTCGCATCGTCTGCTACATGACCGACGGCTACGTCGGAAACGACATGCAGATCATCGACTATATTCGCAAGCACCGCGGCCGCGCGCGGATCTTCCCGTTCGGCATCGGAAACTCCGTCAATCGCTTTCTCATCGACGGGATGGCGCGCGAGGGACGCGGAGCGGCGGAGTACGTGGCGGTCAGTTACAACCAGGGCGCGCAGTACGGGGGACCGATGCCCGAGTCCGGAGTGAAGGGCGCGAAGGAGTGCGCGGAGCGGTTCTATCATCGCATCGCGTCGCCGCTCCTGCTGGACGTACAGGTCGACTGGCATGGCCTGCCGGTGGAGGACGTCTATCCTAAGCAGATACCGGACGTGTTCAGCTCGGGACCGATTATTCTGAAGGGCCGGTACTCGCGCGCCACGGCCGGCGACATCACCATCCACGGCCTCCTGCGCGGACAGCCCTGGTCGCGCACCATCCACGTCACGCTGCCCGTCGCGCACTCCGACGGCAGCGCCATCCCAACCCTGTGGGCGCGCGAGAAAATCGAGGATCTGCAGGGCCAGGACTGGCTCGGCGCGCAGACCAACTCGCCTCAGCCAGAGATCCAGCAGCAGATCATTAACACTGCGCTCGAATACCACCTGATGAGCCAGTACACGTCGTTCGTGGCCGTGGAGGAGCGTGTGGTCAACATCGGCGGGAGGCAGCGCACACTCGACGTGCCGGTGGACATGCCGGAAGGAGTCGCGTACGACCACATTCTGCCGTCCGGCGCGGCGGGGCGCGCGGCGCATCTTAGTCTGGGCCGCGGGTTCGGAGGCGTGCAGTCACGGGCGTCGTCGAGCGCCTTCGGGGCGCAGCGCGGCGGAGTCCCGTCATTCGCCGCGGCGCCGGCCGCGCCTCCTGCAGCCGGCGGATTCGGCGGCGGCGGGCTCGGCGGCGGTCGCGCGCTCTCGGACAAGGCGGGCGACGGACCTCGGCTTAAGGTTGAGAGTGAGAAGCTGGCGCGTAAGGACAGCTCCGGAGCGCGGGCGCGCAGTGGCGATTCGGCCGCCGCCGCAAACGCCGGACGAGCCCGGAAGGATGTTTCGGCTATCGTGATTGAAAAGGACGGCCGACAGGCCGCGGCGGGAGGGCCCAGCCACGCGCCCTCGAAGCCCACAACCCTTGGGTATGGTTTGGCCGACGCGGACGATGCCTTCATTACGGCGAACGACGCAGCAAGACGGCTGCGAGAGATGACGCCGTCTGAGCGGCGCGCACTGATCGAGCAGGTTAAGCTGTCGCCGCCGCTGCTGGCGCGGCTGACGGCCTACCGCAAGACGCAATCCGCGAAAGCGCCCGCCGCGGTGGTCCAGATCTGGATCGGCAGCCCGAGCGCCGGCGCGATCGCGAAGTTGAGAGCCAGGGGCTTTACGCTCGTGACCACGCTTACGCCCGGCCGCCTGCTCCTCGGCTCGGTGCCATTGGACCGGCTGGACGGCGTTCTTAGCCTGCCGTTCGTGCGACTGGTCGAGCTGCCGAAGTTCAAGTAACCTACGGGTTGGGTACCTTCACGCCGGCGGACGTCCAGTCTATATTGATCAGGGCTACCGGGTCGCCGCCGGTAAACGTCGAGCCGCGGCAGATCCAGACCTCGGCCTCCTCCTGGGCCGCCCAGCCGCGCCCTAAGTTTGCACCCTGAATGCCCGGCCACGGACCGCGCACCAGCCGGGCGTTCCGCGTCGCCGGGCCGATCGGGGCGCGCACGCCGAGCCACAGCGACCATCCTTCCGGCAGCGGCGCGTTGAGGGCAGCGGTAACGGTGACGGTCGTATCGATCCGCACCGGCGCCGTCGTATCCGCACCGCGGATGAACGGAACTATGGGGCGGCCCTGGCGAAAGATACCGCCCGCAGGAATGTGCCAGCCTGCTCCGTCCCAGGTGAGATTCACGGTCTCCCGCCGGTCCAGCACGGTGAGAACAAGCTGTGTCGGCCCGCGATTTGCCCATACGACCGGGACCTGCGCGGACTGGAACGGAGCCAGCCCAGCTCCGCGATACAGGATAGCCTTGAACGTCGCCGTGCCGGGGACCGTCATGCGGAACGAAGCGGTGCAGGTCGAAGCGGCGCGCGACGTCAGTACATGGGACGCCGGCGCGGTTTCGACGATCTGCAGCGTCCAGCCGGACTGGAACGCCGATCCGGCCACGGTTGCGGTAAGCGTTACCGAATCGCCCACCGTTAAGCCGGACTGGGTGGCTCCGGGGCCGAAGAAGGTAGCCTTCAGCGCGACGGTCGGACCGGCGGCGACAGCCGGCGCCGCGCTGCTGAGGACAAGGCACGCCGCCAGGCTTCCGATGAAGAGCGTAATCGCGAGATTGCGCAGAGCCATATCGATCACCTCCGAAGTAGATGCCACGGGAACGCAGGACGCGCGCACGCAGCAGGTCCAGTGAATCGCGCCCGCGGACTCCCAAACGGCATGGGTGTGGGACCGTGAGCAGGCGGCGGCCCGGTCCGTCCGGCAGCGGAAGGGTCGCGGGCAGGCTGGCCGGCCGCAGGCGCCGTATGCTATTCAAACCCCCGAATGTGAGAAACCTGACATGGCTTCGGCAATTTGAAGATCGCAGACAGCACAATTCAATGCCGGGGAGTCGTTGGCGGAAACGGCAGCGGGAGCGAAACGCGAGCCGGCCCTCTTGCGGCTAAGTCGGACCGGGAGGAGGCCCCTGCGCGGAGGCGGCAGCCGGAGAGGTCCGAGGCGGAACACGGCCATGTCACGGGTAGCAACCGGCCGCTCGGGCCGCGCTCGGATCGGGCAATCGACCATGCGACCGGCGGGCCGGGAAACGCCGGGTCGATCTGCGCCGGACCACCGATAGACGCCGGACGCTGATCCTCACTTACACGGCAGCGTAAAGTAGAAGGTCGAGCCTTCGCCGTACCGGCTCTTTACCCCGATCGACCCTTCCTGGGCCTCGATAATCACCTTGGAGAGGAACAGTCCCAGGCCGATCCCCTTGATGCCCTTGTGGCGCTCCGATTCCACGCGCGCGTACCGTCCGAACATATTCGGTAGTGCAGATTCGGGAATGCCGATACCCTGATCGGTGACCGAGACGCGGACCGTCTCGTTGCGGCGCTCCGCCTTGAGCGTAACCGCGCCGCCCTGCGGGGAGTACTTGATCGCGTTCGAAAGGAAATTGAGGATCACCTGCTCAATGCGGCCCTGGTCCGCCTCGATCTGGCCGATGTCGTCCGGGCAGTCGAGTTCGATCGAGACTGCCGAGCCGGGGGGCAGAAAGGCAAGCTGCTCCTGGACCAGGCTTTCGAGCACGGGCCTGATGGCGAACGGCTGCTTGTTGACGCTGAGCGAATGGCCCGCGGCGACACGATAGATGTCGAGAAAGTCGTTCGCCAGCCGCACGGACCGTACGGAACACTGGACGATCGTCTGGAGGAACTCTACGTAGAGCTCCTTGTCGAAGACGTCCTCTTTGGCCAGGTCCAGCAGCGTCTGTGCATTCCCCTGTATCGGCGTCAGCGGCGTGCGCATATCGTGAAGGATGACCGGTACGAGCGACTCCTGGGCCTGTTTCTGCTCCAAGAGCGTCGTTAGATCGTCCATGAGCAGGACCGCGCCGTTCACCTGGGCGCTGCCGGGAGAGGAGGCGACGACCGGATCGACCTGTATCCTGAATTCGTGCTCGTCCGCGCCTTCACCCTCGGCCGCGATATTGAGCTTCAGCTCGGTGACGTCCGACCGATTCGACTCGAACACTCGCGCGATCATCTGTACGAGGAAGGGAGGAAGCCTGGCAAATGCCGCTTCGTAGTGCTTGCCGATGTCGGCGCTGGTGATGCCGATCAGCTCCATCGTCTTGTTGGTCTGGTAGAGGACGCCATCCGCATTGATCACCAGGAACCCCGTCTGCAGGCTGTGAATGGCGGCTTCGTACTGAACCACCGCTTGCTCGGTTGCGGCATATAGCTCGGTATAGGCGATGCCCTGGGAAATCTGTCGCGCAAAGCGGCGGAGGATCATCACGTCGTCGGCGGTGAAGTCCTCGCGCTTGTTTAGCGCCACAAGGACGCCCGTGCGTTTCAGCGCCGCGGAATCGTCGCCTTGCATCGACTCGATCGGCGTCAGGAGCCCATTGTGGACCTGGACGCCAAACAGGGCCTCCAACACCCCGGTGTCCGGTCCGGTCAGCACCGTCGGGGCGCCATGTGCGAATACCTCGCCGATTGGCGCCTGATGGAGGGGGACCCGAAGTTCCAGCATAGGAGCGGTAGCGCCGTAGGAGCAGTCGAGCGCTACGAAGTCGCCGTATCCGGGGCGGTGCATCATCGCCAGAGCGCTGCCGGCTCCCACGAGGCGCGCGCCCTGCTCCACCATACCGGTGAGCACCTTCCGCTGCTGGGCCCTATCCGGCAGCGCCGCGCCGTTCGCACCGGCGGAAGGCTGCGTCGATAATGGAACCGGATCAGGCGACATATCTACTCCTTGGCACAAAAGCGCTTTCACAGCACGCGAAGCCGAACACGCCGGCATTTGCGTGTCGCGCAGGCAAACGGCTGCAATCGACACGCGGCAACACCTGGCCGCGGCAGCGCGAACACGGTGCCGCGCGGCCGGGCGTTGTTCTCGCTGCGGTGCACCCGCCGGAAGGGAAACGTGCGGCGGTGCCTCGCCGCTCGGACGACGACGCTGTCGCCGCTCTGCGTGATGATACCACATCGGCCTGAGTCGAGCGGCGGCGGAGGGCCGCTCGGGGCCGGTGCTGATCGGTGGGCAGCCGCGCGCGTGTGGCACGCGCCCATCCGCGTTCCACGAGCAGTTCAAAGCTTCACCAACTCCCTGACGGGTGCGCGCAATTGGCTCACACCTCGTTCAGGAAGCGCAGCGTCGCCACGATGCTCTCAGGGGATGTCGGAGGCGCTTCGGTCGGCCACAAGGAGCCCGAACGGCCGATCAACGCCGTGTAGAGACGTTCCTGTTCCACTTGCTCGAAGGGCCACGGCGTGAGCCGCATTTGGTGCTGAAGTGCCTTGGCCAGAGCGAGGCAGGCGCGGGCGGAGTGCGGGAGTTCGGAAACGAGGGCCACTCTGGCGGACACGATCAAATTGCGAAACAGCACGGGGCATAGGCCGATCTGCAAAGCCGAACTTGTGCTCTCCTGGAGAGCCGCAATCGCCTCTGAGCGCTTATCGATGCGCATACCTGACAGGGCGTGGAGCGAAGCGGCTTCGGCGATACGCGGCGCATCGTCCAACTTATGCTCAAGTTCCAAGAGATGACGACTGTCATCAAATGCCGCCGCATTACGGTTTAGACAGAGCTCCAGGCAAATCTTTGCAGTCCGCAAGCGAAGCAGGAGGCTCTCGTCTTCCAGTTGGACTGCGCGGGGTAAGGTCTCCTGAAGCAGGCTTTCCGCGTGGGCCGTGTCGGCCGAGCGCAGGGCAACGAATACGCGATGCGTCTGGCGGGTCAATAAGAGGACCTCTTCTCCAAGCGCGTTCGGATGCCTTTCCAGTTCCTTCAAGGCGTTCACCGCCCCTTTGGCATCCCCCTGCATTGCAAGGATGTCACTTCGTAAGAGTGTCGCCCTGTGGGTGTGTACTCTGTCCTCCAGTTCTCGATATATTATGAGCGCCGGTTCCACGTGCGAGAGCGCCTCTGTCAGCCTTCCCTGCAAACAGGCGATCTCGCCAAGCGCGAGGCGGATCTTGGCTGCATGCCAGGGACGATCATGCCGGAGGGTATGTGCGAGGCACTGCTTGAGCAGTGGCCTGGAGCGGTCGAACATCCAGTGCGATGTATAGGTCCCCGCGAGGTAGGCCAATGTCAGGTGAACCATGTCATCGTTTGCAGCCTGCCTCCCGGTCGCCAGGCTTTCTTCAAGAAGTGAGATAGCTACCGGCAGATTATCGCGCTCGATGTCTGCCAGCGAATTCAAGGCATGCGCCAGCCCGATAAGGTCCGTTCCGTTTCTCAGCCGTGCCGCATGATCCGCGGCCTCGGCCCTCTGTTCTTCCGCGGGGCCGT
>DATGJU010000620.1:0-2848 GCA_035295045.1 Chthonomonadaceae bacterium | reverse complement strand
AGGTTCCATTTACTCCTCCACGAAGTCGCGGAGCCGGTCGATCGCGGAGTCCCAGCGCTGCGATACCTCGTCGAGATAGCGGCGCGCCGTTTCGAGTTGCGACGGCTCCAGCTCCCAAATCCGTTCGCGCCCACAACGCCGGCCGCGCACCAGACCGGCGTCGGCAAGGACCTGCAGGTGCTTGGTAACGGCCTGACGTGAGATCGGCGCAGCATCGCTCAGGCGCGCTATGCAGAGCGGCCCTTCCGTGCTAAGGCGCGAAATCACGCGGAGACGCGTCGAATCGCCCATCGCGGCAAATACCGGCGCGGCGTCGGTCGAGCCGGAGGCAATTGCGCTACTGGCCCGAGACATAGCGCTCGATGTTTTCCGTCTGCTCGGTCCAGCCGCCGTCGTTGCTCAGGAAGGCGTCCGCGCGCCTGTCGATCGGGATGCGGTCGAAGCCCGATTCGACGATAGTCAGGACGGTGCCCCCGTCCGAATCTTCCAGACGGAACTCGACAAGGGTCATCGGCTCAGTGGAGTAGTCGAAGTTCGGATCGATAGCATTAGGGTGCCACCAGTAGGAGAACAGCGTCTCCGGCTCGATCCGGTCGACCTTCATCTCCATGATCAAGTGCTCGTAGCCCGGATACGTGATGTTGCCGCGAATTGTCGCGCCTTCGACGAAATCGCCCTGCAGCCTCGCGCCGAACCACTCGCCGAACTGCGCGGCGTCGGCAATGGCCTTCCACACCCGGGATCGCGGCGCTCGCAGCATCACGCGCTTTTCAATGCGGTCCGAGTAGTCTGTCGCCATCGGCGATACCTCCAGAGGATTTCATAATATGCAACCATTTGATTGCATATTACCACATTCACAGGAATTCGGCGTCGCCGTCGCCAATAGATCGCGAGGCGCCGGCCGCGGTTCGGGCCAACGCGGAGCGGCGTCTCAACGGGCGACGCGGCAGATGGAACAGGGAGCGACAGGATTGGCGACATTCGAAGACGCGTGTGGGATCGGGCGCAAGCTGCCGGGAACTGGAGACGGCGATGGACTGAGCATCGCAGTGAAGGGCAAGCCCAAAGGCTTCGCGTGGCCCTGGGCGGAGCGCGTCCACCCGAAGAGGCCGCGTGTGCCCAACTTCGGCGTGCTCGCGGTCCGAACCGCGAGCTGCGACGAGAAGGACGCCCTGATCGCCGCCGATCCGGACAAGTTCTTCACCGAGCCGCACTACAACGGATTTCCCGCTGTGCTCGTCCGGCTCTCCGCGATCGGCCCTGAGGAGCTGGAAGAGCTGCTGATCGACGCCTGGCGCACGCTTGCGAGCCGGGAGCTCAGGGCGCAGTTAGACACCCGGTCGGACGGCGAGTGAGCCGCCCGGTTAGAGCGGGAACAGCGCGCGAAGCTCCTCCTCGCCCGGTACTCTGCCGTACTCGCAAATCTGGAACGCCTCGGCGTACCTGGCCGCGTTCGGCCCGACGCACCGTTCGAGGCATTCGGCGACGCGCTCCCGGCGGTAAGCGCCGCGCGCTCGCATCTGGTCGGCGACCATGGCGAGGCGGCCCTGATGATCCGCGGCGGGCGGCACCTGATCGAGCCGGCAGGCGTTGTACGGCAGCCACTCAAAGACCTGCGATTCGTGCGCTGCAACCATGACCGCCTTACGGTCCATCACGTCGTCTATCGGCACCGCGATGTCGGCGCGGAATGGCGACACATCCTTGAAGTCGTCGAACCAGTAGGCGAAGACCGGCATCCGGTCGAGGTGGCGCGTGCCGGGACACATGAGCGGGACCGTGAGCATGTAGGTCGCGTCGAGGACCATCTGCGCCGCGTACCGATGGTCTCGGTGGTAGTCCTGCGGCCGGTTGAAGAGCACGACGTCGGGACCGCTGCCCGGCTCGCCGCAGTCGCGGATACACCGGACCAGCGCCTCGGTCGTGGCCTTCGAGACGTAGACCTCGCCGTCCGGCACGCCGAGCGTTCGGTAGGTCGCCCCGATAACCGCCGCGGCGGTCTGCGCCTCCTCCAGGCGCCTTGCGGCGAGCAGCTCCGGGTCGGCTTTGTACTCGTCCAGGTAGTGGCCTTTGTTCCCGTTGGTAACGGAGACGAAGTGGACCTGGTCGCCGCGGTCGGCGCACCTTGCCGCCGTCCCGCCTACGCTGATCTCGTTATCGTCCGGGTGCGCGCCGATGCACAGGACGTGCCGCTTTGCCAAGATTCCCCTCCGATTCAACAGGCGGTTATGCGCACCGGAGTCCCCACGCCGGTCTTCGGCTTCATATTTCCGCGCGGTCAGCGTGCCTCTCTGCTCTTTAGAAGCGCTATAAGCTCCGGATGCCCGGACGCGAGCCTTAGCGCCGTAACGCCGGACTTCGTCCTCGCGTTTACATCGACGCCGGCGTCGATGAGGAGCTGAGCGCATTCGACCTTGCCGGCGACGTCCACGTCGATCGCCCCCACGCCAAACCGCTTCGCCGCGGGCGATGACGGATAGATAGCCGCGGCCATCAGCGTTGTCAACCCCGCGGCCGTCACTGCTTTGGCATCCGCGTTGTGCTCCAGGAGCAGCCGGACCGCTTTCGGCTGGCCCTTCAAGGCGGCGGCGAATATCGGCGTGATCCCCATTGGCCCCCGCACGTCCACGTACGACCCGGCCTTGATCAATAGCTCGGCTGCCGCGACCTGGTTACTCGCTATCGCAATTACGAGCGCCGTTCGGCCGGATCTGTCGTGCGCGTCCACGGACGCGCCATTGGACAGCAGCACCTTGGCCGACTCGATCCAGCCGTATGCGACGGCGCTGTCCAGCGCCGCGTATCCCTCCCTGTCCCGTATCGCCAGGTCGGCTTTGTGCGCGAT
>DATGJU010000619.1:0-7744 GCA_035295045.1 Chthonomonadaceae bacterium | reverse complement strand
CTCACCGACCAGAAGGAGTTCTTCGCGGAGATGACGGAGACGTACTTCGGCATGAACGACTTCTACCCATTCAATCGCGCCGAGCTGCAGCGCGAGGAGCCGGAGTTGACTGCGCTCCTACACCGGCTGTGGGGCGATCCGTAGCGCCGGTGTGAAGTTGTTCACACCGCTGGGCCGATTTGAAACCTCCCTCCCCGGATTCACTGTTAGTGTGGATATAGGACGCGGTTCCAGTGCGGAACACAATTCTTGGAGGGAGACAACCGAGATGAATCAGAATTCAGATGCGCTCAAGGCGTGGAAGTGGGCTTGCGGCGCGGTATATTTCGTGGCGGCGCTGAACATGGTGCTGGGCTGGTACGCGACGTCCAACGGCACCGGCCGCATCGGCGACATCCAATTCAACGGCGGCGTCCTGTTCGGCATCGGGCTGCTCTACGCGGTCCTCGGCGTCATGACGAACAACCGCGTCGTGGCGGGCCTCTGGATAGCGGCCGTGCTGTTTTCCATCGACGCCGTCCTCATGCTCATCATGACGATCGGAAGCGGGCACTTCGGGATGCCGATGCTCTGGGTACGCTTCGCCCTTCTGGCGGCGATGTATCGCGGCATTCCGGCACTCAACCAGATGAAGCAGGCGGCGGTTACGCCCGCATCGCCCTCGCCGGCCAACGACTTGCGGCCGGCCACGCCGACCATGACGGGCTACCAGGCGCCCCCGAGCGCTCCCGCCGGCCCGAAGGCCACTGCAATGACCGGCTACCAGCCGATGCGCGGTCCCGCTGTCCCGGAGGTCCCGCCTATTATGCGCTACGAAGCGCCTCGCGCACCCGAAATCCCGCCTATGGGCGGCTGCCAGACGCCGCGCACGTAGGCGCTTGACGACATGCGCGCGGAAGACTGGGCGTAGCCGGGAGCGGCCAGTCTTCCGCGCGCTTCAGGATCGCCCCGCCGGGGCTGCCGCAACGGCGCGGCGCCGCCCGGACCCACGGGACGATAAGAGGGCCGCCCATGAGGGCGGCCTTTTGCTGCCGCGGGTTCAAAGCTCAGGGCGCGTGCAGCTCGAACTTGATGTCGACCACGAGGGGCGCGTTCGCGGTCACCGGGATCTGGCTGGGCGCGACCGTATCGTAGGAGGGCTGGCTCGCGCGATCGACCAGGTCCACGGCGTAGGAGCCCGGAGGCAGAATTACGGAGTAGTCGCCGGCGGCGTCGGTCCGCGCTCGCGCGACCTCGGTGCTGCCGGAGACGGTGTGGAAGGAGAGCAGGGTGTTCTGGAGCGGCGTGTCGGAAGGCGGATTGCAGCATGGGCCGCCGCTCACCTCATGGATCGCCTTGCCGGAGACCCTCGACAGGCTGGCGACGCCCGACCCGCCCCCGCCGCAGCCGGCGATGAGCGAGAGCAGGCAGCATGCTATAGTCAGTGGAAGCGGTGCTCGTCGATAATGTGGCATTGATACCAGGGTGTGTGGCGTTCCGGGCGGCCCCTATCGAGTTTCGGTCATCTGCAATTTGACCGCCGGATACGGAGATTCCTTTGCGGGCACGCGCCGGATATGTTTTCGTCTCCAGGAGTCCGGCGGGATTTGACCCGCCGGCTCGAAGAACGCCTATTGCGTCAGCAGTAGGCGACACTCACGCTGGGCGGCACGCCACCGAAGGCGTTCGATTACCGGCCCGGCAACCGCTCGGCGCTGGGGCGCGTGATCGACCAGTACCTGGTGAGCACGGACTGGCGCAGCGGCATCACGTCCGATCCGAACCGCGAGGACGACCCGGAGGACATCGTGCGGCTGGTCGGACGAGTGATTACCGTGAGTGTGGAGACGGTGCGGCTGGTGCGCGCGCTGCGCGCAGTAAATGGCAGCCCGCTTCTACTCGGAGTGTTTTGCGTCAGGCGGGGGATGCACGCCGAAGCGGTGCATGGCGGCACGAAGATGGACGAGGCCGGGACGATTCAGGCGTAGTCGCACAACAGTGGCGCGCCCCGTTGCCGTGATGCCTATAATCTGGATTGTATCGTCGCTCCAAGCGAAATGGTCGGACCACTCCTGTTGTCGCGGGTGATACAACGGAGACTCTTTATCTGTTACTGGATCGATCGCAGTTTGGAACGCGCCCTTGAAGCCGTTACATCCGAGACACGAAAACGCAAGGTTCGATTCATCCGTCGAGCCGCCCCTCGATTTGGGCGTAATGTGTTCAACAGCAAACGGGTCCGAATGAAACCCGGCGAGACAGCGGCAGTATTCGCATTGGCCCCGTGACCGTTCAGCGACAAGACGTTCGAGTGCGGCCGGAACCTTGACTTGCGCCATAACTTTCAGGGAAGCGGGATTTCAAGTTCACGAGCGATTTCAGCGAGCGAAAGGCCGCGTCGTTCGGCGAGCTCGGCCAGTGACTCCCATCTTTTCGCGTTCGCGAGCTCGATAGCATCGACATGACGGGCCAGAGCCTCCTGCTCCGCATCGGTCAGTTCACGTTGGCTTTGCAGGTCGAGCAAAGCGTCGCGCTGCCGTCGCGCTTCGGAAGGCATCGGGGAGTTGATTGTCATAAGCAGAGTTGTGTCACTCTCCGGAAGCACGTTACGCTGAAGGTGCTGCCGCACGGTGTCCAGGAGAAGCGCGGTGACGTCCTTACCTTGCACACGCGCTGCCTTCTGCAACCGACCTTCCAGGTCCGAGGGTAAATCCAGGGTGATGCTCATAGACTAGCCTTTCGGACTTTCGCGGATCCTCGCTTTAGGTATTGTACCACTCCTCGAACACGTGCAGCAGAACCAAGACCGGACCCAAGTGATCGTCAATCCCTCGCTCACGCAGGGCGGCGTGTCGCCGGAGGCGTTCGACTGCCGGCTCGGCAACCGCTCGGCGCTGCAGTGGGAGATCGACCAGTACCAGGTGATCACGGACCGGCGCAGCGGCATCACGTCCGATCCGGACCGCGAGCAGGACCGCGGGTACATCGTGCGGCTGGTCGGGCGCGTGATTACCGTGAGCGTGGAGACGGTGTAACTAGTGGGCGCACTGCGCGGTAGCTTGTAGCTGGTCAACGGTTGCGGCGCATGTGCGGTCGGGCTGCGGCGGCGTCACTTTGGCTGGAAGATGAAGTCGCTGCCCGGCTCGTCCTTGCCAAAAGATCCGGGGACCGGCTCCGGCTTGCTCTCCATGAGCCCCGCCGCGATCTTGCGGAACGTCAGCAGGCTTCCCCTATCACCGTAATCGCGGAGCATGGCGAGCAGTGAGCGGACAAACGGCGAGTGCTGTCCGGGGAGGCCGTCCGAGACCGCCTCCTTGCGGCCAGACGTGAGGAACTTGCGCGTCAGATATTGCATTTTGGCCTGGACGTATTCGGACTCCGTCTTCCTTATTCGGTATGTCATCGCGAACAAATCTAATTAGTCGTCCCTGCCTCCGGCCTTTTGCAGCAGCTCCGCGACGCGGGCGTGGTTGTGCTTGCGGGCGAACCAGAGCGGGCCGTGGCCGTGCGCGGCGTGGTAGTTGACGTCGGCCCGATGCGCGATGAGGAGACCCGCGGCCCGCTCGTCGCCCGCCATGGCGGCTTCGCGGAGCGGCGTGCGGCCGTCAGAGGTCAAGTAGTCGGGGCGCGCGCCGTGGGCCAGCAGGATCGGCACGGCGTCGGGGCAGGTGAGGACGGCTTGCGTAAGCGGCGATTCGCCCGCGGATACGCCATTCGGGTCCGCGCCGAGGGCGAGCAGGTGGGAAATCAAGGCGGCCCGCTTCTGCCTGGCGGCCCAAACGAGGATCGTCGCGTCGTCCGGGCCGAGCCGCGCCCCGTGGCTCAGCAGGGCCTTCTCCAGCTCCGGGGCATGGCAGGCCGCAACGGCCAGCGGCGACTGCGGCGCTATCGGCGTTTGGGCCGCCGACGGGGAGACGTCAGTGGGCGCCGCGAGCTTCGAGCGTGGGCCCAGGTTCACCGGCGCACCGCGCTCTATGAGCAGTTTCGCCTCTGCAGTCTGGCGACTGCGAATTGCGGCGCAAAGCGCTCCGACATCGACTCTGGCCCCACGTCTCAGCAGCTCCGGAACGACTGCCGGCATGCTCGACTCCGCGAGCCGCAGGGGCGGATTGTAGCGATACCGATTTGGGTCGGCCCGCCGGGCGAGAAGCAGGCGGACAATCTCTGGATGCTTGCGGACTATCGCCGCTTCGAGCGGCATTCCGTCGTTCCCGATCCCGTGGACATCGGCGCCGTGGTCGAGCAGGTTCCTCGCTGCAGCGAGGTCTCCGGCCTCCACGGCCACGCTGAGCGGCGGTTCGCCGCGCGTGTGGTTCACAATCCGCCCGCCGCCGTATACGGTGGGATCCGGCGTTCCCAGCCATCTCAAATAGGGCTCGCGCGCGATCAGATAGACCAGGACCAGCCCGATGAGCAGATAGATTATCGCGCGGACGCCATTCCTCGTCACCGCCCACCCCGTTCACCAGCTACCCTCAACCATCTAACAGCCTAGCCCCGCAGCGTCTCCAGCTTCTGGACGTAGTGGCAGAGGAGGTTGTTGGCGCCCTCCGGCGTGTCGGCCTCGGCGTAGACGTGGAAGTAGGGCTCGCTGGCGTCCGGAAGGACGAGCGCCCAGTCGCGGCCGGTGTAGAACTTGATGCCGTCGATCAGCTCCACGTGACGGCCGTCCTCGCTGCCCACCGTATCGGCCTCCTTCGTCAGGACGCGCATGATGCGGCCCTTCGCCTCCCAGGGACAGCGCACCTGGGCGCGCGCGATGTTGGCTTTCGGCATCTGCGCCGAGATTTCGGAGACGCACAGGTCCGTTGCGGCGAGCAGCTCCATCAGCTTGCCGAATGCGAACATCGCGTCGAAGGTCGGCTGGAAATCGGAGAAGATGAAGCCGCCCCCATCGTCGCCGGCAAAGTCCGCGCGCTCGCCCTTGGGCGTATTCGCGCTGCAGAGGAACATCAGGTCGCGCACGTCCGTCTTGGTACGCGTGACGGTGCCGCCGTGCAGCGCCACCAGGTCTTCGATCATCCGCGGCGCGTTTATCGGCACGGCGATGCGCGCGCGCTCCTTGGTCCGCGCGACCAGAACCGCCATGAGGGCCAGCAGCGCCTCGCCCTCGATCACGCCGCCGTTCTCATCCAGCAGCGTCATCCGCTCGCCGTCCGCCTCGAACAGCACGCCGATGTCCGCGCCCAAGGTCTGGACGATCTGCGCCAGGTTGGGCAGCAGGGCGGCGCGCTGCTCCAGCGTTTTGGGCGTCTTGCCGACGTCCGGGTAGGCGTTCAGGGCGATCAGGTCGCAGCCGAGCCGGCCCAGCATCGTCGGATACATCTGCGCCAGGCGGCCGAACGCGAAGTCCGCCACGATCTTCATGCGGCGCGACTTGATCTGCTCGACTTTCAGGTGGTGGTAGAAGTCCTCCGAGTACTGCTCGATGGAGCGGCTGGCGAACTCGAGCACGCCCACCTGCTCCGCGTCGACGCGGCGGAAGTCCTCGCGGAAGAAGATCGTCTCGACCTTGCGCTCGGCATTCGTCGAGAGGTAGGCGCCCTGCGCGTCGAAGAACTCGATGAGCGCCTGGCGCGGGTTGTCAGGAGCGAGGCGGATGTGCACGCCTCCGCCGGACTGCGAGCCGAGGATGCTGTGGCGGGTGATGGGCAGCGGCATCGAGCGCATGTCCAGGACGTTAACGCCGACGGAGAGCAGGCCGGAGAGCATGGCCCGCTTTAGCATGCGCGCGACCGGCCCCGACTCGCGGCTCGTGACCACCGTGGCGCCCCGCTTGAGGTAGCCGCCGAAGGATGCGCCCAGCTTACAGGCGAAGTCGGGCGTCAGCTCGATGTTGGCGATGCCCATCACCCCCTGCTTGCGGAAGAGCGAGCCGGCCCACTTCTGGCCCCAGATGAGGCTCATGGTCACGGTGCTGCCGGCCTCAATGATCTTATCCGGCCAGAGCTTGATCTGCGTCCGGATCGTCGAATCGTCCTCGATGCGGCAGCGGTCGCCGATTACCGCGCCCTCCTGGATCACGACATTCCGCTTGATGGTGACATGGCTGCAGACCGTGCAGGCCGAGAGGCGCGACTCCACCCCGACATAGACGTTGTCCCACAGGATGCTGCGGTGAACCGTCGCGTTCTCCTCGATGATCGCATTGTCGCCGATCACGGTGTACGGCCCGACCTCTGCGCCTGCTTTGATCGTGACGTTGGCGCCCAGCACGGTCGGCGCGATGATGCGCGCGGCGGGGTCGATGTCGGCGCCCTCTCCCATCCAGATCTCTGTCGCCGACCGCTCACCGCCGCCCGCGCCAACGCGCACACGCGTGCGGCCGTCCAGCACCGTGTACTGCGCCTCGCGATACTGCTGCAGGCTGCCGACGTCGCACCAGTAGTCGCCATCCAGGACGTATCCGTACATCGGCTTGTTCTCGGCCAGGAGCTGCGGGAAGATATGCTGGCTCCAGTCGAAGCTCTTGGCCGGCGCCATGTAGTCGAAGACGCAGGGGTCGAGGATGTACATGCCCGTGTTGACTGTATCCGAAAACACTTCGCCCCAGGAAGGCTTCTCCAGGAACCGCCGGATGCGGCCGTCGTCGTCGGTGATGACCACGCCGAACTCCAGCGGGTTGTGGACGTGCGCCAGGACAATCGTCGCGATACTGGCCTTGTCCTGATGGTACTGTATCGCCCGGTCCAGGTCGATGTCCGTCAATGC
The DNA here is from genome assembly GCA_035295045.1 of Chthonomonadaceae bacterium. Lineage (GTDB taxonomy): Bacteria > Armatimonadota > Chthonomonadetes > Chthonomonadales > Chthonomonadaceae > DATGJU01. The sequence continues at coordinate 1,054 of DATGJU010000619.1, read as the reverse complement.
GTCGCCGCTGATGATGAGGAACGTGTCGTCTTTGAGAAGCTCCTCGGCCTGCTTCACGCTGCCGGCCGTGCCGAGCGGAGTGTCCTCGACTGAATAGACCATCTTAACGCCCCATTCGGAGCCGTCGCCGAAGTAGCCCTCGATCTCATCCGCGAGGTAGTGGAGCGTGACCACGATGTCGACGATGCCGTGCTGCTTGAGCAGCAGGACGATATGCTCCATGATCGGCAGGTTCAGAGCCGGCGTCAGGGGCTTCGGCCGATGCGAGGTAAGCGGTCGAAGCCGCGTGCCCTCGCCGCCAGCCATAATCACTGCTTTCATCGTCAACCCCCGATCTGTGCGGCGCCTTCAAGAGCCGTCGTACCGCCTAGTCATTTTGGATCGAGCCCTCGATTGTCATCGGTCGCATCCCGTGGCGCGAGGGCGCGCGCGAGGTGCTCGGTGTTCAAATTCTTTCTTGTTGGCCGGCGCAGTCTACTGCGCCGGCGGCGATTAGCAGGCCGCCGACGAGCGCGGCGATCGGGCCGGCCAGCATGCCGAAGTGCGTCAAGGCGATTACGAAGCAGACGATCCCGCAAAGCGCCTGGACGAATGCCGGCGCGATCCGGGACACGCGCGGCGCCGGCATGACGAGCGCGAGACCGGGCAGTATGGCGCAAGCCGTAATGGGCCAGCGCACCTCCGGCAGGCCCCACCCCTCGCGCGTCAGGTTGACCACCATCGCGGGCAGCGGCGACTGGCCCCGCAGCGAGATCGGCCACATGGCGAACAGGCTCGCCATGCAGATCAGCATTCCCGCCAGAATGGCCGCTTCGGCGCGCCCGATCTGTCTGCCGCCGGCGCGGAGCATACCGGACGCCGGCGATCGGCCCTCCCCCGGCTGCACTGGCATCGACATCTTCTCGCTCCGGAATGCCGCAATAGCGCGGCAAAGCGACGCGTTAGGACTATCCGCCGGACTCACGGTTGGTCCGATGTTCGCGGGCGCCCTCGCGGAATCCTGTAGCCCGAATCGCCGCGGAGACGCACGCGCCGCGCCCCTAATCCTCGCCGC
>DATGJU010000618.1:0-4382 GCA_035295045.1 Chthonomonadaceae bacterium | reverse complement strand
GTCCTGATGGGCGATCGTTCCCTCCAGTACGACTACCTTGTCCTTGCAACGGGCGCACGCGACTCCTATTTTGGTCACGACGAGTGGGAGCCCTTTGCGCCCGGACTGAAGTCTATCCCGCAGGCGACCGACATCCGCCGGAAGATTCTGCTCGCGTTCGAGCAGGCCGAGACCGCGCCGGACGAGGCCACTCGCGCGGCGATGCTGACGTTCGTCCTCGTCGGCGGAGGTCCCACGGGCGTCGAGCTGGCCGGCGCGATCGCGGAGCTCGCGCACAAGGCGCTGGCCGCCGATTTTCGCCACATCGACCCGCGGATGGCGCGCATCATCCTCATCGAGGCCGGCCCGCGCATTCTTTCGAGCTTCTCGGCCGACCTGTCGCACAAGTCGAAGCGGGCGCTGGCAGGCCTCGGCGTCGAGGTGCGCGAGGGACAGCGCGTCGAATCGATCGACGCGGAGGGCGTCATCGTCGCCGGCGCGCGCATCGACTGCCGCAGCGTGATCTGGAGCGCCGGCGTGCGCGCTTCACCGGCGGGCGAATGGCTCGGCGCGGAGGTCGACAAGGCGGGCCGCGTCAAAGTCCAGGATGACCTCCGCGTTCCCAACGCGCCGAACATCTTCGTCATCGGCGATACGATGACGATGCAGCAGGACGGCAAGGCGCTGCCCGGCGTGGCGCCTGTCGCGATGCAGCAAGGCCGCTATGTTGCGCAGCAGATCGTCCGGCGCGTGGAGAAGGAGCCGATCGGGATCGGGCCGTTCCACTACACGGACAAGGGCAATATGGCCACCGTCGGCCGCGCGTTCGCGGTCATGGAGGCCGGCAAGATCAAGATGAGCGGCTATCCGGCATGGCTCGCCTGGCTCGTCATCCACGTCTATTTCCTGATAGGTTTTCGGAATCGGGCCGTCGTCCTCCTGCAATGGATTTGGGCCTACCTCACCTACCAGCGCGGCGCGCGCATCATCACCGTGCCTGCCCCGCCGCCAAATCCGCCACCCGCCAACGGCTCCCAGCCGAATCGCCGCCGCCCCGCGCCCGCCTGGAAGAACTAGTTCCTGGTTGCTGGTTCCTGGTTCCTGGTACAATGCGTTCGCCGGCGGCAACCGTTCGGCTTCTGTCGACCGCGACCCCAGGAAACCAGAGAGGGTAACGCGTGCCCAACACCGTCCAGCAACCAGTGACCAGGAACCAGGAACCGGTAACAAGGAACCCCTTGCTTATCGTCAACGCGGACGATTTCGGCTGGTCCGGACGGGTTAACGCGGCGGTGCTCCGGGCGCATGGCGAGGGCATCCTGACGACCGCCAGCTTGATGGTGGCGGAGGAGGGATGGCGGGAGGCGGTAGACATCGCCCGGCGCACGCCTTCGCTGGGCGTCGGCCTGCACGTGGCGACCACCTTCGACCGCTCCCTCCTCACTCCAGGCGAGATACCGGACATCGTTGGAACCGACGGGAAGTTCGAGAGGAATCCCCTTCGCGCGGGCCTCAGGTACTCGTTCAACGCCGCCGCCCGGCGCCAGCTCTTCCGGGAGATGGATGTCCAGTTCGCGCGCTTCGCGGACACGGAGCTGCCCTGGGACCACGTAGACGGCCATCAGCACTTCCACATGCACCCGACAGTATTTCGAAACCTCCTGGCACTCTGCGATAGGTACGGCGCCAATCGGCTGCGGGTGCCGCGCGAGAGCCTGCGCGCGCACCTGCGCTCCGGCGGAGACGGCCTCACGCCGGTCACCGTCGGCGCCATGTTCCTCCAGCTGCTCTGCCGCGCGAACCTGCATGCGCTTCGCAGGCGCGGTACGGTCGGCGGCAAGCCGGTCTTCCTGGCGGACCAAGTGTATGGAGACTACCAGTCGAGCAACATGCACGCTGCCTATACGCTCCGCCTCCTGGATCGCCTTTCCGGTCGCGTCTGCGAGGCCTACTTCCATCCGGGAACCGACTATGCCCGGCGCCTTCCGGAGACCGCGCAGACGGAAGCGGTCCGCGACGTCGAGCTGGCGGCGCTGCTGGACCCCGAGATCAAGTCCAAATGCGACCGGCTCGGCATCCGCCGCGTGACCTACGCGGAGGCGGAGGCGCTGCTCAACGGATAGAGGGAGCGGTGTTGAGTGCTCGGTGTCTGGTGTTCTGGTGTTCAGGTGTTGGGTGTTCAGGTATTCAGAAAGGCTCGCGGGCAGGTGCCGCGCGTCCTGAATACTCGAATACCTGCCAACCTGAACACCTAACACCAAATACCCAACACCTGCCGTGTTTAGCGCTGTGCGCCGCGCTGGCGCTGGATCAGCAGGCGAATGATGCCCATGGAGGCGGACGTGTCGCGGGCGAGGAGCGCGCGGAAGTCCGGTCCGTGGACCGTGAGCACGCGGACGAACGGCGTCACGGGCCGCACCGTCGCCATGCGCGGCGCCGGGTCCAGGATGCCCATCTCGCCGACGGTCTCGCCCGGGCGGTTCAGTCCTAGCCGCGTCTCGTTTTCGCCGGAGCCGCGCACCGCTTCGGTTTCCCCTTCGAGGACGAGGAAGACGTCGTCCCCGGTCTCGCCCTCGACGCACAGGACGCTGCCCTGCCGGAAAACCTGCTCCTCGGCGCGCTCCGCAAGGTGGCAGAGCGCGTCGTCCGGAATGTTGGCGAGAAGCTGCAGCGCCCGCAGCGCGAACATCTTCTGGAGGACGGTCATTGCCGGCTGCCCTTCGCGGGCCGCCGCAGCGTTATCCAAGCCCGCGGTCAGATCGATCGCGGTGGACCTCACAATGGGATCCCGGTCCTCGGTCGCCTGCCGGACGATCGGGGCGAGCTCCGCGCCGAGCGGCGCCGGGACGCGGAGGATCGCACTCCGCCGCACGGACGTCGAGGCGTCGGTCAGCGCGCCGCGCCACTCGTCCGGCGTGAGGTCCGGCGCCAGCGCGGCGACGGCTGCCTCGCGCAGCAGGGGCTCGCTGCTTGCAAGGCCGGCGCGCGCCCGTTTTGCGGCGGACGCCCGGACCCCCGGATCGCCGTCCCGCGCAATGCTGAGGCCGTAGATCGCCGCGGCGCGCTGGATCACGTCTCCCCGGACGCTCCAGTCCAGCAAGACCCGCAGGAGATCGAATTCCGACGCCGGCGCCGTACCCGCCGCCGGGCGAAGCGCGATCGCGTCCGCGACCATGCCGGCCACGGTCTCCGGTAGGTGCTCACCTACCCATTCGACTGCGGCCGCGATTGCCGCCGCGTCGCCCTGGCGGATCGCGGCCGCAAGTCCGGTCAGCTCGCCCGCCGTGCCATACAGGTTGGCGATCTCGAGGATATGGTCGCGCTCGTCGGCGAGGCGCGCGGAGAGCTCGTGGTGCAGAAAGCGTATCGCCGGGATCGTGCTGCCGCTGAGCATCGCCACGTCCGCGGCGAGCCGGCTCTGCTCCTCGACTTCCCGCCGCAGGTGTTCCGTGCGCGAGCTGTTCGGATCCCGCAGCTCGCGGAGCACCGCCTCGTGCTCGTCGGGCTGGATGCGGTACCGGGCCTGCATGGTGCGAAGTGCAGTCTCCTCCGGCAGGACGCCGCGGTTCTCCGAGATCGAGCGCTCCAGCTCGCCGCGATAGCCGAGAAGGCGAAGGGCATCGTCGAGCGTGCCGGTAAACAGGCCCGGGTACTGGCTGCTCAGGTGGCGGACCACCTTCTTCTTCTCGTCCTCGCCGAGGCCGAGATCGGCCGCCATGCGGTCCAATAGTCCGATTTCGGTCGCCGTGAGCAGGTTGTCGGCGAGCATGCCCTGGATGGTGATCTGGAACAGGCGCATCCGCTCTTCCGAAGTACGTAGGTGCTCGGTCACGAGTCGGTACGCCTCTTCCAAGTCTTCGGGTGGCGGAACGCCGCGCAGCGGCCAACGCTGGAGCCACTTGCGCGCCTGATCGTACTGAAGCTGGCGAGCGCGCGTTCGGCGCAGCCGCGTAATCAGAACGGTGGTCGCGAAGATGGCGATGGCGATTCGGAATCCGCCGTAGAGTCCGAACGGCAGCTGCGCGAACGTCGGCGCTCCGGCGAACTGATAAAAGATAAGGAAGCCGGCGAACCCCGCGATCGAGAACAGCACGTGCCGTGCCGCGTCGCGTGCCGCTTCTCGGTCTCGGCCGGAGCGGACGCCGCGCGCCGTGCCGATCCGCTCAGTGGCGGCAAAAACCACGTAGGACGCGAGACCGCATATTACCAGGGTGAGCGGCGCGGCGAGCAGGGTGGGCATGGCGGCGAGCGGCGCCGGCAGCCCGTGGAACCCCAGGCCGGGAGCCAGCCAATCCCGCCACGGAGTCGGATCGCGCGTCCAGTCGCCGGAGAGGTAGTAGCCCCAGTCGGTGCCCGGCAGGGCGGGAAGCAGGTTTGCCATCGCCGGATTGGCCGGGTGCAGC
>DATGJU010000617.1:0-10859 GCA_035295045.1 Chthonomonadaceae bacterium | reverse complement strand
TTACCGGGAGCAGCGGTCGTCGGTGTCTGATGCTTGGCCCGGCGACTAAAGTCGCAGCTGACAAAACAGTGGTCGGCCTACGCCGACAGGCGCGCCGGTCGGTCGTGTTGTTTACCGGGAGCAGCGGTCGTCGGTGTCTGTGCTTGGCCCGGCGACTAAAGTCGCGGCTGACAAAACAGTGGTCGGCCTACGCCGACAGGCGCGCCGGTCGGTCGTGTTGTTTACCGGGAGCAGCGGTCGTCGGTGTCTGATGCTTGGCCCGGCGACTAAAGTCGCAGCTGACAAAACAGTGGTCGGCCTACGCCGACAAGACTTCGAGTCGTAGGATCTCGATGGAACGCGAGCCGCGATGTAGGGTGTCCGCGCAGGCGTACGATCGTCTTGTTGGGCGCGAATTCATTCGCCGGCCGAGTCCCGGAGAACCTCTCGACAGGTCAATTATTCGGCGTCCAGGCCTGCTCGGGGCGCGGCACGTTGGCGGGATGTTTGCGGCCGTAGGCGGCCTCGCGCAGGCCGGTGATGTAGCCGATGGCCAGAAGGCGCGCGTAGCTGGAGTAGCACGGGTCGTCGTTGCTGTCGCCCTCCAGGGTCGGGACATGGTCCGGGCGCAGGACGCCCTGGAAATCCAGCTCGGCGTAGACGCGCATGCAGGCCAGCATGTCGGTCTGGCCCTCTTCGTGGAACACCTCCTGGAACCGCTCGGGCGTGCCCCGCACGTCGCGGAAGTGGACGAAGTGGATGCGGCCCTGCCGGCCGAAGTGGCGGATGACGGACGGCAGGTCATCCGTCATCAGCGCGAAGTTGCCCTGGCACATGGTGATACCGTGGTACTCGCTCTCCGCCATGTCGAGGGCGCGCTGGTAGTTCTCGGCGGAGCGCATGATGCGTCCGATTCCGCGGATGGGCGAGAGCGGCGGGTCGTCGGGATGGAGTGCGAGCTTTACGCGCGCCTTTTCGGCGGCGGGCAGCACGCGCTTCAGGAAGTAGGCAAAGTTGTCCCAGATGCGCGACTCGGGCACCTCGCCGTGCTCCGTGAGGCCGCGCGCCTGCATCGTCGCGTTATCGTAGCCGGTGACGAGCGAGCCGCCGCGCCAGGGGATATCGACGTGCGTGCGCGTCCAGCCGAAGTGGGGCATGAAGTTATAGCAGACGACCGGGATGCCGAGGGCGCCGAGGCTGGAGAGCATTTCGCAGAACCAGTTGATCTCCTCGTCGCGGCCCGGCAGGCCCAGACGGATCTTCTGCATCGGCGGGCTGCTCTCGATGACCGCCAGCTCGAGGCCGGCCGCCTCGTACTCCGCCTTCATGCGCGCGAGTGGCGCCGGGTCCCAGGGCCGCTCGCCGGCCTCAACGGCGCGGGGCAGGCCGGCGACGGCGTGGTTGACGCCCGCCTGTTTGGCGAGCCGCCAGAGCTCCTTGCGGTCCTGGCGGAACATCTCGGCAATGTCTATCACGATTTCACCCTTCTTGGCTCACACGAAGGCACGAAGGCACAAAGAAGATTCCACGCAATGATTTGCGCCTGTTGTGAAGATGATTTGGAACGGGTGCATGGCTTCGTTTTTGATCAGTATTGTTCGATGTTCGCACTCTTTGCGGCTTTGTGGCTTTGTACGAGATAGCTTCTCATTGGTCCAGGAGTGCCTGCTCGAGCCTTCGGCAGGCCGCATCCGGGTCATCTACGCGGAAGTTCGGCAACAGGACGCGCGCGACCTCGAGATTCAACTGCTCGTCGGCTTTGCTGGCGGCGCGCGTGCCCTGGCGGAGGATCCATTCCAGCTCCTCCACGATGTTGAGCAGCCAGACGGGCAGCCGAAGCACACTCTGCGCGACGGCGCTGATCGCCATGTGCTCGATCTGGTTCGTGTTGCCGGCATCGCCGAGGAAGCGCTGAGAAAAGCCGGTCAGGCCCCACACTTCGTCGACCGGAGCGAGCCTGCCGACGCGGTAGCGCCACATCTCCACCACGTTGAAGCGCGCCCAGGCGCCGTGCGTGTATGCGTCGCGGTGGACGTACGGTATCTGCCGGTTCGTGCCGGTGAGAATCTGCTGCCACAGCAGGATCGCGCGCGGCTCCGGCGCGAGATCGCGGTCGGTGATCGGCGACACGTCCGACGGGTACGCGCCGCCGCGAACGAACTCGGCCGCTTCGCGCAGGATCGCGAGCGCGGTTCCCACGGACGTGATTCCCGGCTCGGCCGCCGCCGGCTCCGATTTAGGGGCCCGGGCTTCGCCAGCTCGTGTCGCGCGGGGATCCTGCGCGGCGTCCGGTGACCGCGTGCCCGTCTTCAGCGCGACGAGGCGGGCGAAACAGCGCGCGAGCAGCTCCACGTACGGTCGATACTCTGCCTGGGCCAGCAGGTGCGTCAGCGTGAACTCGTCCAGCCCGGCCGACTGCATCGCCGGCGAGCAGACGCCCCAGAACTGGACCGGGATCGCCGCGCCGGCCAGGCCCGTGGCCTCTGAAAGCGCGCGAAGATCCGTGGCGTACCGAAGCACGACCTCTACCGGGAGCAGGCCGCGCTCGACGCGCTCCGACAGGCCGTCCACGCCGGCGGAATCCAGGACGCCGGAATCGCTCAATCCCGTGGCGACGAGCGCATCGCGGCAGAGTCTTACGCTGTCAGCTTCGGCCACGCGCTCACCAAGCCAGTATAGCGATGGACGGAGTGGACCAGGTGGACGCAGTTGACTGGCCGGCACAATCCGAACACTCTGCGGTATCGGGCGCCTGGTTCCCACGTTCGCGGCAAGCGTCCACACTTACCATTACAGTTCTACCGTTGCCCAGGTTCTGGTCAATGCCGTATCCTAATCTGCGCAATCTGCGAATAGGGTTCTCGCGGTTACGCAGCCGGCGCCTTCCAGGAGAAGGCCGGCCGCGAGTCGGGAAAGGCCAGCGTGTCGAATCGGCGGGCGGGCGCCTTTCCGCGAAGCTGCCAGTCGGCGAAGTCGAGCAGGGCGGTCCAGTCCGCCAGGCTGTGCGCGTGCGGACCGGGCCGGTAGGCGATGCCGATCCGGTCGCGCGCGCCGAGGAAGTCATAGACCTCGCGTGCGGCGAGATACGTCTGCTGCGTGCCCTCCGGGTTGGCCCACAGATCGCCGAGGCCCTCGGTGGAGAGCAGGGCGCGCGGCGCGACGAGCGCCTTCACCGTGTGCTGATCGATCGGAAGCCGGTCCACGTGCCCGATGAACTGGCCGAACTCCGGCTGGAACCAGAACGGGAAGTTCTTGTGGATCGCGGCGATGTCTTCGCTGTTCGGCGCCTGGAAGCGGTAGCAGCCCGCGCCGCCGCAGCCGGAGTTGTTCGGGTTCGTGAGGGCGATCCGCTCGTCGGTGGCGCCGGCGAGGAGCACGGCCTTGCCGCCGCGCGAATGGCCGGAGATGATGAGCCGCTTCGCGTCGACATAGGGCTGCCGGACCAGATAGTCGATCACGCGATGGTAAGCCCAGGCCCACGCGGCGAGCCGGCCGCCCTGGTAATCGGGATAGGCAGCGTAGACGCCGTTCCGCTCGGCGCTGTCGCGCGCGATCTCCGCCCGGTCGAACTCGGCCAGGGCGTAGCCACGCTCGACGATCGCCTTGAGGACTTCGGGAGCGACCTTCTTCCAGGTCTTGTCGCCCGCAATGTAGTCGCCGCAGAGGATCGTCGGGAACGGTCCCGCGCCGTGTGGCAGTGTCAACGTGATGTGCGTGTGGACTGCGCCCTTTGGCCCCATTGAGAGCTCGATGACCTTCTCGTCCGCGGCAAGCCCGTCCAGCGCGCGGCACGAGAGCTCGCGGCCCGTTACGCTGCGCGGCACGGGCGGGAGCTCGCCGTACTCGCAGTGCAGCACGGCGTCCAGGAGCGCCTTTCGCTGCGCCTTCCACTCCGGCCTGGCCCGCAGGCGCTTGGCGTCCGGCTTGAGGAACGGGTCGGGCAGCTCCGCGATGGCAGGGAGCCGGGAAACATCAGCCGGCGACGTCTGCGCCAGCGCGCCAACCGCAACGAGCATCGCCATCGGAACCATTAAGCTGACCAAGGGAACCACCTCTCGCATTGCCGTCGGGCTTGGCGGATTGCGCCCATCGCGGCGGATGGAGCGCGGCCTGTCAAATGAGTTGAAACTGTGGGCGCCCCGCCATGCAGAACGCGGCGAGCCGCATTCGATCGAGACACGGGCTTCCGGGCTACCTCGTCGAATTGTGCTGCAACGCGTCCCTGACCTGTGTCGGGAGAAAGCGGGCCGAGCCTGCCGCGCTTTGACCGTTGCGGTCGATAATACCTGGATCCGCGCCGTGTTCTACCAGCAGCCGGATGATTGCCAGTGTCCTTTCGGCTCGCATTGCGAGGTTGTTGTCCGCGCTATGTAAGCTGGCTGCCGAGCCTGATTGGGCCGGCCATGTCCGCTGGTTCAGCAGCTCGTTGTACGGATACCGATCCACGCCGATCATGAGCGCCGTGCGGCCGATGCCATCCTGCGCATTTACGTCCGCGCCGTGGCCAAGCAGCAGCCGGACGGCCTCGACGTTCAGCGAACTGGTCGCCTTCATCAGGGGCGTCTCGCCCATGACGCTGGCGGCGTTCACGGCGGCGCCGCGCTCGATAAGCAACTGCACGATGTCCGCATGATCGATGGCGGCTGCCATCGCCGTATCGTAGAAAGCTCCTTTGCCGTTTACGTCCGCGCCGTGATCCAACAATACTCCCACCGCATCCACATTGCCGCTGTTCGCCGCCTCTATGAGCGGTGTAGTGAAGCCAGACGCTTTACCGTCCACGTTCGCCCGGGCGCCGTGCGCGAAGAGCAGGCGCAGCATCTCGGCGTCCCCGCGCCTCGCTGCGCCATGGAGTGGTGCGTTGAGCGCGCCCGCGTCTTGCCCAGGGGAACCGAGCGGCCTGCCATTCACGTCAGCTCCAAGATGGAGCCAGCGCTCCGCTTCAGCAGCCCGGCCCCGGTATACGGCGGCAATCAGTTGGAACTGGACAAACCGCAAATACGCTGGCCGAAACAGGAAGACGAGAAGCGCCGCGCACGCGACCCATAACGCGGCCGCAACGGCGCGCGACCTAGGACGGGCGGGCGCGCGCGTTGTCATGGGCTCGCCTGTTGCCCGACCGGTGATTCTTGCGACTCGTCCGGAGCGGCTGTCCATGAGAGATCGGAGGGCAGCATGTCGCGAACGAGGATGGGTTGGTCCGGCAGTTCCAGGGTCGTCGCCACGGCGTCTTCAAGCACAACCGCCGTCAGCCGATAGCCGAATGTTCCATCGCCGAGCGGTCCGGGATCGCGGTGGATCTCAAGCTGCCGCTGTCGGAGGTTCACGATCCAATACTCTGTGATCCCGTGTTTCGCGTATACCGCCAGCTTCCGCGTGCGATCCTGCTGGAGCGAGGTCTCCGCTACCTCCACCACCAGAGCGATGTTCTCCGGTCTTGGATGGTGGGTCACGCTGCGAGGCGCTCCCCTGACCAGTACCACGTCCGGTTCCGGCTCACTCTGGTCGGAGAGCACAATCGGCTTCTCCTCGCGAACGAAGTGTTGCCGGCCCGCAATCTGGCGGAGAGCCTCCGCTACAAACGTGACGCCCGCGGCGTGGGGGTTGCTTTGGGGGCTCATTTTCTCGAACACCTCCCCTTCGATCAACTCCAGCCGCTCGTCCGGACCGAATACGCCAAGTTCGCCGGCTCGGTGATATTCGTCACGCGACCACTTTCGCACCCTTGGATAAGTGAGCTCGCCTGCTACCATTGGAGAGTCCTCATCACGCCAGCAGATCCTTTACGACGGCCCCGTGCACGTCGGTCAGGCGGAAATCGCGGCCGGCGTAGCGGTAGGTGAGGCGCGTATGGTCCAGCCCAAGAAGGTGGAGGATCGTCGCCTGCATATCGTAGACGTGGACGGGGTTCTCAGCGACGTGGAAGCCGAGGTCGTCCGTCTGCCCGTAGGTCAGGCCGGCCCTGATGCCGCCGCCCGCGAGCCACATGGTGTAAGCCGATGGATGGTGGTCGCGGCCAAGGCTGGTGCCCATGGCGGGATTCGTCTGGACCATCGGCGTCCGGCCGAACTCTCCGCCCCAGATCACGAGCGTCTCGTCCAGCAGGCCCCGCTGCTTCAGGTCCTTGATGAGGGCGGCGGAGGCGCGGTCCGTCGCGCCGCAGTTGGTCTTCAGGTTGCCGGCCACGTCCGAGTGCGCGTCCCATCCCTCGTGGTAGATGTTGACGAAGCGAACGCCGCGCTCGATCATCCGGCGCGCCAGAATGCAGGCGCGCGCGAAGGACGGCTTGTCCGGGTCGGCGCCGTACATCTCCAGCGTGGTCTTCGCTTCGGAGTGCAGGTCCATCAGCTCGGGCGCGGAGGTCTGGAGGCGGAACGACATCTCGTAGGCGGCGATCCGCGCGGCGATCTCCGGATCCGCGTCGACGGCGAGCTCCTTCCGGTTCATGGTGTCGATCAGGTCGATCGTGTCGCGCTGGAGCCGGGCGTCCATGCCGGCGGGCCGCGAAACGTCCAGGATCGGGTCGCCCTGGTTGCGCAGGCGGACGCCGGCGTAGGTGGTGGGCAGGAAGCCGGACGCCCAGTTGGCCGCGCCGCCGCTGATCCCCGCGCCCGTGGACATGACGATGAAGGCCGGCAGATCGCGCGCCTCCGAGCCGAGGCCGTAGGTGACCCAGGAGCCCATGCAGGGCCGGCCGGGCTGCGAGAAGCCGGTGTTAAACAGGATCTGGGCCGGCGCGTGGTTGAACTGATCGGTGTGCATCGACTTGACGATGCAGATATCGTCCGCGACCTGCGCCAGGAACGGCACGATCTCGGAAAGTTCCGCGCCGGATTTGCCGTGCTTCGCGAATTTGTAACGCGGGCCAAGGACCGCCGCGTCCGGCTGGATGAAGGCATAGCGCTGGCCATTGATCACGGATGGCGGGATCGGCTTGCCTTCCAGCTTCGCGAGCTCAGGCTTGTAGTCGAACAGATCGAGCTGGCTCGGCGCGCCCGCCATGAACAGGTGGATGACTCCCTTCGCCCGCGGCGCGAAGTGGGGCGGTCGCGGGAGCAGGGCGGTCGCCGCGTTGCCGGACCGCCGGGACGCGTCGGCTCGCGCGCCGCCCGCCGCAAAGGCGTCGGTCAGCAGGGAGGCCAGCGCGATCTTGCCCAGCCCGACGCCGCATTCGCGGAAGAAGTGCCGGCGGGCGATCTGTAGCTTGCGATTTTCGCTTGGGTTCACGGTGCGAGGTCCTTACGGAGCGCGATGTGCACAATGGGTCTGTTACGTGCGGCTCGCCAGGCGCGCGGCGGGTCCGCAGTTACGATTTGGTCAACCGGATCAGCGTATCTATCACATCGGGGCGCGGCTCGCGGAGTATCCAGTCCGCGTCGAGCGTCAGGCCCTCGATCGCCTCGAAGCGAACAGGCCCAGCACTGACGACCTCCTCGGCGTAGCTTCCACCGCGCTTTCGGATAAACCGCATCGTTCCCTTGTCCAGGTTGATGAAGACGATCTCCGGCACGCCCAGGCGTCGGTATTCCGCCTCAAGTTTCAGCCGTGCGGCACGGCGCGTGCCTGGCGAGTCTATTTCGATTACCAGGTCCGGCGCGCCATAGACTGCCTGCTCCTTGATGATGTTGAGACGCTGCTCCTTGACGAAGAGCAGATCGGGAAGGCGGCCGCCGAACTCGTCCACCTCGACGAGAATCCGTGACGCGAACATGACACCGAGCTTCTGGTGCTTGACGAACGGGCCAAGGACCTGATACAGCCACGCCGAGCAGAACTCGTGTCCGACCTGTATCACATCTTTCCCCTCGATCACGCCGTCGACGAGCTCAACGTATCGCCCCTGGGCCATGTCGATAAAATCTTCGAGCTGGATCGGCCGTTCGGCAATGTGCGCCACGTAGCCCTCCACCGATGGTGTGGTTTCTCGTATCAGGCTCTTCACGTCTTGTCCTTGTATCGCACGAGCAGTGACCAGGCCGTTATCGCTTCGTGACGGCCTCGTCCAGGTTGAGCAGCGAGCGGGCGGCTACGGTCCAGGCGGCGCGGGCGCTCGGGTCGCCGTCGCCGGGACCGGCGACCTTAGCGGCGTCGAGCTCCTTCTTTTCGAAGCGCTCCTTCTGGCCGGCGTAGAACCGAAGCAGCAGCGCGGTCTCATCGCCCGACGGCGGGCGCGTGAGGCAGCGGCGGAACAGCTCGGCGGCGCGGTCGGCGTCGGAGCCGGGCAGCGCGGCCGCGATTCGGCCGAGCGCCTGCGCCGCCTCGACGAAGACCTGGTCGTTGAGGAGCGTCAGCGCCTGCATCGGCGTGTCGGAGACCTCGCGGCGGGCGACGCAGACCTCGCCGGTCGGCGCGTCGAAGGTGGTGAACATGGCGTAGGGCGCGGTCCGCTTGCTGAATGTGTATAGGCCGCGCCGGTAGCGGTCCTCGCCCGGGCTGACGGTCCAGTTGAGCGCGCCGTAGGCCCCTTCGGACGAGACGCCGGGCGGCTGCGGCGGGAAGACGCTGGGACCGCCGATCTTGTGCGAAAGCAGGCCCGCGGCGACGAGCGCGGAGTCGCGCAGCATCTCGGCATCGAGGCGCACCCGCGGCGCGTGCGACAGCAGCAGGTTCTCCGGGTCCTTGGCCGCGTCCTCCGGCGTAACGCGGGACGCCTGGCGATACGTGGCGCTCATGACGATGAGCTTGTGCAGCCTCTTGAGCGACCAGCCCTGCCGGCGGAACTCGACGGCGAGCCAGTCGAGCAGCTCCGGGTGCGTTGGCGGCGAGCCCTGGTAGCCGAAGTCCTGCTGCGTCTTGACGATCCCCTGGCCGAAGAACGCCGCCCACTGACGGTTCACGGCGACGCGCGGCGTGAGCGGGTTCGCGTCGGAGACGAGCCACTTCGCGAAGCCGAGCCGGTCGAGGCGCTCGCCTCCGGGCGCCGGCAGCACGGCGGGCGTGCCGGGCGTGACTCGCTCCTCCGGCTGCAGCCACTCGCCACGGTTGTGCACGAAGGTCGCGCGCGGGCAGTCCGCCGGCCGCTCGCGGAAGACGAGGGCTGTTGGAAGCTCCGGCTCGGTGGCGCGGAGCTGGGCGATCGCGTCCCGCTCCGGCTTCAGCTCCGGGGTCGCGTGGAGGAACTGATCGAGCAGGCGCGCGTTCTGGTCCGCCGTGCGCTTCGAGGCCGGGACCAGTAGTATCTCCTCGATGTCGGCGGGCAGATCGGCCTGCGCCGGCTTCGCGTCGGACGTGACCGAGATGCGGAACTTGCCGAGCGCGCAGGCGAAGTAGCGCTCGAACAGCATGTTGAGCGCGAAACTGGAGGCGCGCAGCGGCTCGGCGAGCCGGAAGACGGCGGTCGTCTCCTGGCCCTGGCGGCCGTTGATGCTCCAGCCGGTGTTCGAGTCGCCGTCGATCGCGGCCGAGGCGGCGCTTCCGCCGCTCTGCACGGCGCTTGCGAGCTTGACCGGCTTGCCGTTCGCCGACAGCGTCAGCTCGCTCAGGTAGAAGTCGCCGAAGCCGCCCTCGTAGTAGGTGCGGCCGGGACCGCGGCGCGGCAGCCGGTCGTCCGGCAGGGCCTCCAGGCGGATCGCCGTGATTGGCGCGGCGCCGGCGTCGAAGCTCAGATCGTACACATCGCGCTTGGTCGTGTCGCCGCCCGCGAAGATCGCGCCTTCCGGCTCGACGCTCAGGATGGGCACGTTGGCGGAGGCCCTCACCGGCCGCACGACCTGCCAGTGGACGGCGGACGACTCGTGCTGCTTCAGCCAGGCGGCGTATGCCCGATCCATCGCCTCCTTGCGCCGCGCCTCGATGGGACGCGGATCGGCCTTCGCGACGGCGACACCAAGGCTGATCTTGAAGCGGCCGAGCGTATGGTGCGAACCGTATCCCATTTCGAGCCTGAGCAGCCACTGGCTGCCGCCCGAGAAGCGGAGCGGCCGGTCGAGGGTGAAGGCGGCCATGTGCGCCTTGGCGAGCTGACCCGGGCCGTCGACGGCCCAGCCGCGGCCGTTCGCGCCGGTCAGCGCCGCGGCGACCGGGAAGCCGTCCTGCGAGAAGTCGGCCTCCGCGCGCACGAACTTCGGCAGCTCGACGGTGACCGGGTTGTAGAGCGGACCTCCAAGCGGGCTGATTCGGGTCAGGACGAAGTTGCCGTGGGGCGTACGGCCGGGGCCGCTGCCGCCCAGCGACGGGTCCGGCAGCGCCTCGAGCCGTACGGCGTCGGCCAGTCCGTCGTTCGCCAGCGTGACCGTGTAGACGTCTTTTTCGGGGTTGACGCCGGAGAGAAGCACCGAGCCATCCGGCAGGATCGCGGCCTTCGCGCCCGATTCGGTCTTGACGGAGGCGATGCGGCCGGTCGTCCAGGTGAGCTTCGAGTCGACGGGGAACTTCGATGCCAGCGCCGCCTCGCGCGCCGCGGCCTCCTGCTCGATCTGCCGGCGCTTCACGTCCAGGTCCGGCTTGTGGACGTCGATCGTCACCTCGTCGGCGTTGTCGAGGCAGGCCATCGTCCGGTAGTATTCGCGCTGGGTGATCGGGTCGAACTTGTGGGTGTGGCACTGCGCGCAGCCGAGAGTGAGGCCGAGCCAGGTCGTGCCGGTCGTCGCGACGCGATCCACCATGGAGTAGTAGCGATACTCCAGCGGATCGATGCCGCCCTCCTCGTTGAGCATTGTGTTCCGGTGGAAGCCGGTCGCGATTCGCTGCGACTCGGTCGCGTTCGGCAGCATGTCGCCCGCGAGCTGCTCGATCGTGAACCGGTCGAAGGGCATGTCGCGATTGAGCGCGTCGATGACCCAGTCGCGGTAGGGCCATACGGAGCGCTGCCGGTCCTTCTCGAAGCCGTTGGTATCGGCGTAGCGCGCCAGATCGAGCCAGCGGCGCGCCCAGCGCTCGCC
>DATGJU010000616.1:0-6172 GCA_035295045.1 Chthonomonadaceae bacterium | reverse complement strand
AAGCCGTGGACGACGCCGGTGGCGCCCCGGTAAGTATGGGACGCTTGCGGACGGACTGTCAAGGCGGCGACGCGCCGGTCGCGGGCTGGATTTGCCTACCTGCGGATGGGGTATCCTGATTGGGCGGATCGGAAGCGGGCGTCGCTCCACCGCAGGCGGCTATCCGGCTGCTGAGCGCACAGAGTGAAGGTGTACCTGGTGTCAAGAAGCGGGCAGTCTCTGGTTTTGCGGTTGGGTATCCTTGCTGCCGCGGCTGCCGCGGTTGCCGCAGGCCTGCCTGCCGGCGGCGGAGCGCAGACGGGCGCGACGCCGGCGCTGACGGTCCCGGCGTTCACGGCGTACTGCGAGCCGGATCCGGATGGCGTTCGATTTTCGCAGCGCGACGGCGTTTCGGGCTGGACGAGCGCGAAGGAAAAGATCGTCTGGTTCGGGGAGATCAAGGCGGCCGGCGCCGTGCGCTCCGAGGTGCGGCTGGGAGCCGCGCCTGGCGCGACCGGCCGGCTCGCGCTAACGGTTACGCGCGTCTCCGGCGAGAATCTGCGGCCGGTGCCCAGTCTGGCCTACTGGACCGCCGGACCGGACGGCTCCGCGACGGCCCGGTTTGAGGAGATCAGCGTGCAGCCGGGCTACCACCGCTTCGAGCTGCAGGGTGTTGCAAAGTCCGGCAGCGATTTCGGCTCGCCGCGAGAGCTGCTCGTTTCCGGTCCCGCCGCCGTGGGAGCGCACTTCAACCTGAAGGAACGCCGGAACGCGGCCTCCGTTCACCTTGGCTACCCGCTCGCTCCAAAGGAGGCCGTGACCGCCTTCTACAATGAGGTAACAGTGCGGACCGACCCCATATGGTCTTACTACATGGCGTGTGGATTCCAGAGGGGATACTTCGGCATCCAGGTAAACAGTCCAACCGAGCGGCGGATCATCTTTTCAGTGTGGGACAGCGGGAATGAGGGCGTCGACCGGAACCGGGTCCGGCCGGAGGACCGAGTGCAGCTGTTGGAGCGCGGCGAGGCGGTCGTCGCGAGCGACTTCGGCAACGAAGGCACGGGCGGCCACAGCCACAAGGTGTTCTCGTGGCGGAAGGACGTTACGTACCGGTTTCTCGTCACCGCGCGCCCGCGCGATAACGCCACGGACTACGCGGCCTATTTCTACGGGCCGGAGCGATCGGCGTGGGAGCTGATCGCCCGGTTCCGAGCGCCAAAGGACGGGCAGGCGCTGCGCGGACTCTACTCATTCAACGAGGATTTCGTCGGCGGCAACGGGCAGCTCCGGCGCGAGTGCGAGTTTGGTCCCCAGTGGGTGCGAACGAGCGACGGCGCCTGGCACGAGCTGACGACCGCCCGCTTCACCCACGACGCGACCGGCCGAAGTGACCGGCTGGACTACGACGCCGGCGAGCGCGCGGGCCGATTCTTCCTGGCGAACGGGGGATTCCGGCCCGGGCGCGTGGTGTATGGCCAGACGCTGACGCGGGCGGCCGCTACGAGGCCGCCGAAAGACATTCCGGCCGAGATACTGGATCCGAAGTAGCAGCGGGCGCCCACCGCTGGCGGTTGCCGTGGCCGTGGCTGCCGGCGGGAAGGGTTCCGGCAGGGCGGGCGGCGATTCGCGGCGCGGTGGCCCGCGATGCCTTCGCGTCGTGCGGACGCCGGGCAAGCCGGGGCGCAGAGCGCAAAGTTCGTTTCGATCGCCGCGGCGCTTTTTGGCAGCGATTTCCGTCGTATCGGTAGACGCCGCGATTCCAACGCGCCGCGCCCGGCCGAACGGGCCCCGCGCAGTCCCCGGGACGCCGCGGGGCGTGGCCGCTTCAGGAAGGTGATTTCGGCTTGGCGTTCCGCGCGGAGAATCGGCATGGGCTGAGCGAGAGCCCGTATGAGGCGCGGCTGGTTGCCCGGTTCCAGGCGGGAGAGGCCGAAGCGCTCGCCTCTCTGTTCGAGATGCACGTGGACCGCGTCTACGCGTACGCGCGGCACCTCCTGAACAGCCGCGAAGACGCCGAGGAGGTTGCATCGGAGGCGTTCCTGCGAGCTTTCGAGCGGGCGGCAGGCTACAGGGGCGACAGCGAGTTCCGGGGCTGGTTGTTCGGCATCACGCGCAACCTGTGCCTCGATCGGCTGCGGCAGCCGCGCCTGATGCTCCTGGAGCCCGAAGCCGCGGAGTGCGCCGCGGGCGACCCCGGCGATACGGATCGGATCGATACCGCAGTCGTGGTTCGGCGGGCGCTGGCGGACCTGTCCGATGAACATCAACTGGTGCTGAAGCTGTGCGACGTGGAGCAGTGGGACGCGGCCGACGCGGCGTTCATGCTCGATAAGTCGGTGCAGGCGACGAAATCGCTATTGTACCGCGCCCGGCGAGCGCTGCGGCGGCGCCTCGCGGAGCTATGGGACGATGCGCCGCGCGGCCAGGCACGAGACGGAGGCGACGAATGAGATGCGAGGAGGCGGGCGCGCTGCTCGACCTTTACCTGGATGGCTGCCTGCCGCTCGAGCTGAGCACGAAGCTGGACCGGCACCTGCTGCGCTGCGCGGCCTGCCCGGGCGAGCTTCGCTCCCTGGAGCAGACGATCGCGCTGCTGCGAGAGGCGAGCTCGCCCGAGCAGCCGTCGCCATCGTTTCGTGAGCGCGCCGCCGCCCGCCTGCAGTCGCAGCTCGCCGGCCATCTGCGGTCGACCTCGAAGGACGACGTCGGCCGCCAGTGGATTCTTCCGTTCACGGGAACTGAAGGGTGATGGGCAAAACGCGCGCCGAATGGGAACTTACCGGCCGATTGGGTCCGTAACTGCAATAGGAGGCGGACGGCATGGATATCGCTCGGCTTATAACCGGCGTCCAGAAAAACGATCGCGCGGAGTTCGATACGCTTCTGCATAAGTGTCACCGGCACGCGTACAATATCGCTTTTCGGCTCACCGGCAACCACGCCGACGCCGAGGACCTCACCCAGGAGTCCTTCCTCCGCGCTTACCGATTCTTCGATCGATATAACCGGGACATGCCCTTCGAGAACTGGCTGTACCGCATTATGTCCCGCGTGTTTATCGACGAGCTTCGGAAGCGACCCAAGTTACAGGCTCAATCGCTCGATCAACCCCTCCACTGCGGCGACGGCGGCGACGCCGACGTTCTTCTCGAAATCCCTGACTCGGCATTCGACCCCGAACAGATCATGCTCACGGAAGCGCTGGAGGAGCATCTACAGGCGGCCCTCAACACTCTGCCCAATGAGTTCCGAATCGCGGTGATTCTTGCCGACGTAGAGGGCATGTGCTACGAGGAGATCGCGGAGACTATGGGCTGCTCGCTGGGCACCGTGAGGTCGAGGCTGCATCGGGGGCGGAAACAGCTCAGGCTCAGGCTGTCGCAGGCGGCCCGGCCTGCGAGCGATACGAGCGTTCGGCCCGTGGGTGACCGTTCCGCGAGCTATTCAGGAGATTTGGCGTGAACTGCAACAAGGTAAGAAATCTTCTGTCCGCCTACATGGACGGTGAACTGCTCGGCTATGAGCATCGTCTAATCGGTCAGCATCTGCAGCGCTGTTTCGATTGTCGGACGGAGTACGAGGAGCTGCTGCAGATGAAGCGGCTGCTCGGGGCGATGCGCGTCCACGATCCCGGCCAGCAGCGGGCCGCGGCAATTCTCCAGCGGTGCGCGGCGGACGCGCAGGCAGCGCGAGGCGTCCAGTTCGGCGAGTGGCGGCTTTCTGTGCCCAGGCTGCGGACGAGCGGTCCGCTCTTCACGCCGATCATGGGCCTGGGCGCCGGTCTCGCCTGTTTCGGCCTTATCATGATGTCGCATCCCGCGGCGCCGGTGTCCGCGAATGCGGTGCGGGGCACGCTGGTCTTCGAGCCGGCGAACCTGGCCCGGGACGAGCCTCCGGCCCCCAACGTCAGCGAACTGACCAACGGTCTGATGCGCGAATCAGGGCCGCGGCCGGCAGGATACGAGCCGCACTATTCAATCGACTTGCCGAACTATCCGCCGAGGCCGCGGCTCACGCGCCGCGCCTCGTCGCCGCTGATCGACGCTGGGCTGGGACGGTAGAGCGACAATTTCGGTTTTTCCTGCCAATCCACGTAACAGATTGCGCTGGAACCCGTCTATAATGTAATTCGGAACGGTCCGAAGGGACCGATGGGCGCCGGGTATGTCTCAAGCACGGATCGCGGCTGTAGTGGCGATGCGGAGATGGCCCGGCTTCCGTCATTACAGGGCCGGCGCGCCGCGGGTCCAAATGTTGTTCGAGCAAGCGACGCCGGCGTTCCATGCACGCCTCGTCCTTTCGGCCGGCAGGGGGTATTCGATGCAAACCTGGACCAGTTCGCGCCGCATGAGCGCATTGTCGGAGAGAGCGGCCGGCGGAGCAGCAAGGACGCTGGCCGCCACCGGACTTACCGCTGCCCTCGGCCTTAGCCTGGCGCTCGGCGCGCCCGCCGCCCGCGCATTCCGCGCGGACGATCCAGCCGCTCAGTCCCAGAACTCGAAGACGGTGCTCGCAAGCCTCCAGGCCGCGTTCAGTAGCATCGCGGACGAGCTGGAGCCGGCAGTCGTTACCGTGTCCAGCTCGAAGGCCGAGCGGCCGGAGGCGGCTCAGGACTCGCCCGGTCCGCTGCAGCACGGCCTGACTCGCCCGCGGCCGAAGACGCGCATGATGGGCACGGGCTCCGGCGTGATCATCCGCAAGGACGGCTGGATCCTGACGAACGACCACGTCGTGAGCGGCGCCGATCGCGTTACCGTCAAGCTGCACGACGGGCGCGAATTTGTCGGTACGGTCCGGCGAGACTACCGCAGTGACCTTGCGCTCATCAAGATCGAGTCACCGACCCCGCTGCCGGCGGCCCGGCTCGGGAACTCGGATGCGGTCAAGATCGGCCACTGGGCAATCGCGATCGGCAGCCCGTACCGGTACGACGGCTCCTTCTCCGTCGGCGTCATCAGCAGTCTCTTCCGGCAGCAGAGCATCTCGGACCCGGAGACACACGGTCCCGATCGGCTGTACCCGACGCTGATCCAGACCGATGCGGCCATCAATCCTGGGAACTCCGGTGGCCCGCTCGTCAACATCGACGGCGAGGTGATCGGCATCAACACCGCCATCGAGAGCGAGGGCGGCGGCAACATCGGCATCGCCTTCGCGATTCCCATCAATGCGGCCAAATTCGTGGTCGACCAGTTGATGACAAAGGGCAAGGTGAGCTACGGCCTGCTCGGCGTCACGCCAAAGACGGTGACGCCACGCCAGGCGCAGGCATTCGGCGTGGGCGAGGGCGCCTGGATCGGAGAGGACCCGAAGGACGAAACCCCCGCGTACAAGGCGGGCCTGCGCGCCGGTGACGTGATTACCGCCATAAACGGCAAGGCGATCCATGGCGAGCTCGACCTGCGGACGATCATCTCGCACACGGAGCCGTTCACGTCAGTGGACATCACCTACTTGCGCGACCACAAGACGGCCACCGTGAAAGCGACCCTTACCGAAGCCATAAACAGCGGGGAGCCTGCGAAGCCTCGCGAGGCCGCGAAGACGACGCTGGGGTTCGACGTGCAGCCGATTACGGACAAGCTGGCGGCGAGCGCGCAGGTTCCAAACAACGTGACCGGAGTTGTAATCAAGGCGATAGACTCTGTCGGCTCCGCGGCGGACATCGACGAGCTTGCTGAGGGCAGCGTAATCGTCCGCGTGAACGATACCGATACTCCGACCATTGCCGCCTACCGCGCGGCGACGGAGCGGCTGAAGCCCGGTGACCAGGTGCGCGTCGTATTCTACACCAAGGGCGACAAGCACTTCCGCGTGATCCAGGTCGACTGACCAGGCTCGGTGGGCAAGGATGAAGATGGTCCCGCGGCGGTGTCGCGGGACCATTCTACTTTGGGGCGTCTTCGCCGGCAGGCTGCTCGACGGTCCGGACGAACAGGTCTTCCAGGGTCTCGCGGCGCGGCACCAGGGCGCGGATTTCGACGCCCGTCTCCACAAGAGCGCGCGCAAGCGCGCCGACGTCCTCCTCGCTCTTCACCCACACGGTGAAGCGCGTCATCGGCATGCGATCCAGCTTCACCTTCGCGGCGATGGTTCGCACCGCGGCCAGCGCGGCGTCGTTCATTCCCCGCACCTCTACCTCGACCGTCGAGGAGAAGGCCAGCAGCGATTCGATCGTGCCCTGGAGAGC
>DATGJU010000615.1:0-8024 GCA_035295045.1 Chthonomonadaceae bacterium | reverse complement strand
CGAGGCGTGGCAGGCCGGCATATTCCTGCCGAACGCGGAGCTCGGCGGGCTGATGCTCGACGCGTCCGGAGGAGCACCGGGCAGCGACCTCCAGCACGCGGCGATCCGGCGCTGGACGGCCCCGCGAGATGGCGTCGTCTCGATCGCCGGACAGATCAAGCACGTCAGCATGAACGGCGATGGCGTGCGCGCCCGAATAGTATCCAGCCGAAGCGGCGAAGTCGGCGCCTGGCGCGTGTTCTACACCTTCGCGGATGCCACCGTCGCGAGCCTGCCCGTAAAGCGCGGCGATACGGTCGATTTTGTGGTCGACTGCGCGGGCGACGATGCCGAGGACCGGTTCCTCTGGTCGCCGACCGTGACGCTCACGAGCGGCGAGACCGCACCGCGCGCCAGCCGCTTCCGCGAGGCCGGCATCAAGTGGAGCGCCCTGGACGACTTCGGCGGCCCGCCGGAGGCGGCGGCCCGCCCGCTGACTCCGCTGGAGAAGTACGCGCAGATCCTTCTCCTATCCAACGAGTTCGCATTTGTGGATTGAGGGAACATGAGCAACGCAAAGCCGGATTTCTCCCCGCTTGCGGCCACGCGCCGCGAATTCCTGACGCGCTCCGGGATGGGTTTTGGAGCGCTGGCACTGCAGGCCATGCTCGCCGAGGCCGGGACGGCGCTGCCGGCACTGGCAGACGGGGACGCATCCACGCTGGAGCCGAAGCAGCCCCCGCTGCCAGCCACGGCGAAGCGCGTCATTCACCTCTTCATGAGCGGCGGCCCATCCCACATCGATACCTTCGACCCCAAGCCGGCGCTCGCCCGGTTCGCCGGCAAATCGCTAGGCCACGGCGGCGGAAAGATAGGCCCCCAGATGGGAATGCCGTCCCCCTTCAAGTTTTCAAGGCACGGCAAGAGCGGAATCGAGATGAGCGAGCTGTTCCCGAACATCGGCGCGCACGCCGACGAGATGTGCGTTATCCGATCGATGGTCACCGACATTCCCGCGCATGAACAGGCGCTGCTCATGATGAACACGGGGACGGTCCGGTTCGTGCGGCCGAGCATCGGCTCCTGGACCACGTACGGCCTTGGCACGGAGAACCAGAGCCTGCCTGGCTTCATCGCGATGTCGCCCGGCGGATATCCGCTGCTCGGCGCGCAGAACTGGCAGTCCGGCTTCCTGCCGGGCATATACCAGGGCGCGTACATCGACTCTAACCAGACCAACATCGAGAAGCTGATCGAGAACATCCGGAGCGGCGCGGCGACCGTGCAGGAGCAGCGCCAGCAGCTCGATACGCTGCATGCGCTGAACGAAGTATACCGCGAGCGCGTAAAGCAGGACGTGCAGTTCGACGCCCGCATCCACTCGTTCGAGTTGGCCTACAAAATGCAGGAGGCCGCCGCCGAAGCATTCGATATATCACGCGAGCCGGACAGCATCCAGCGGCTCTACGGCGATGGCCCGCAGGCCCGGCAGCTCCTTATAGCGCGGCGGCTGGTGGAGCGCGGAGTCCGATTTGTTCAGTGCTGGCAGGATGGCTGGGACACGCATTCCAACCTGGAGGCGAGCATGCGCAGCCTGGCAAAACAGAGCGACCAGGCGATAGGAGCGCTTCTGACCGACCTGAAGCAGCGCGGACTTCTCAAGGACACGCTCGTACTATGGGGCGGAGAGTTCGGGCGCACGCCCGCGGCGCAGGGTGGCGGCGCGGCCGGCGGTAAGGAGAGCGGCCGGGACCATAACAGCGGCGGTTTCTGCGCGTGGATGGCCGGCGGCGGCGTGCGGGGCGGCTACGTGCACGGCGCAACGGACGAGCTGGGCGCGGTGGCCGTCAAGGACAAGATGCATGTCCACGATCTTCACGCGACGATACTACGGCTGCTCGGTTTCGACCATCAGAGATTCACGTACCGCTATTCGGGGCGCGATTTCCGCCTGACCGACGTGTACGGAACCATCGTCAGGGACGTAATCGCATAGCGATTCCAATCAAGGAGGAAATCCGCTAGCCGGGCGATAATGCTTACAGCGGTGAATTGACTACGCGCGTCTGCTCGGTGCCAACGCTGACATTTGGGAAGCGCCGCCATGGTTGGATTCAAGCTGCCGCCCGATCGGATTTCCGTTCGCCGAATACGCGTCCGCGCGGCTGTGGCGTGCGCAGCGATTGCTGCTGCCGCCGCCGTCAGTGCCGCCGTGCTGAAATCGCCTTCGCACGGCGGCTTTCGCACGCCGGCGCCGGCCGCCGATTCGGCAGTGGATCTGCTGCCGCCGCCCGCTCCGCCTGCCAGCCCCGATCCCGCGCTCTGGCGCAATCGACGCGACTTCCTGTTGGCTATTCCTCCGGACGTGACTCCGCAGCAGTCGATCGCGCTTGCAGGCCAGGCGCGCGAGATCGGCGATTGCTGGAGTGCGCGCGCGCTGCTGAAGCGCCAGCTTCCGCGCGCGCCGGCATCGGCACCGCTTCTGGTCGCGCTTGGCGATACGGAGCGCGCGCTGCTCGACGACGCCGGGGCGCGAACGCACTACCTGCAGGCCGTACGACAGGATCCCGCAGACGTTGACGCCTACGTAGGGCTTGCAAATCTCGCGCAGGCATCCGGCAATCACGCGGAGGCCTGGAGGCGGCTGCACGAAGCGCTGACGACAGCGGGGAGCAGCGGCACCGCTGAGTCGTACCGAACGCTGGCGCGGGCGTACCAGGACATGAACGATGCGCATGGCGCGGAGCAGGCGCTGAGAAAGGCGCTCGACAGCGCTCCCGACGACTCGCGCGCAGAGCTGCAGATGGCGGAGCTGCTGGTTACTGCCGGCCGGCTGCCGGAAGCCCGGCCGCTCCTCGATCGCGTGCTGGCGGCACATCCGGACAGTGTCCGCGCCTGCCGGCTATTCGCGGCCTGGCTGGTTCATCCCGCAAATCCACAGCCGGACTTTGCGCGGGCGCGCGCCCTGCTCGAGAAGGCCGTCGCCCTGGACCCGCGCGACGTGGAGGCGCACCGCGCGCTTGCGCTGGTGTACCGGCATGAGAGGCTCGACCGGCTGGCCGCCCGCACTCTGGTCGCCGTGCTGAACCTCGAGCCCGGAAGCGCCGACGCGCGGTATCAGCTCGGCCAGCTCTATACCTCGCTCGGCCAGTCGGATGCGGGGAGGGCGCAGCTCGCGCTCGCCGAGTCGCTGCGCCGCCGGCAGCGTGAGACGGACGCGCTGTACGTTGCGGCCCTCAAGAGGCCCCGGGACATCGACGCGCGGCTCGCGCTCGGAAGAGCGAACGAAGCCACCGGCCAGTTCGCAGAGGCGATCTGGGAGTACCAGATCTGCGCGGAGCTGAGGCCGGTGGACCCGCGCGGTCGCCATGCGCTCCAGCATCTCTACGCGCGAATGCAGTGGATCAGGCGGGCCGGGACATGATCCGCGCCCGGTCCGGCGCGACCGCGTTATGCGTCCTCGTGGCCTTGCTGGTCGTTACGGCCGCCTGCGACCGGTTCTGGCCCCGGCGGGCTTCCGGCGCGGCGCCGGGCTGGTCTGCGCCCGCGCCTCCGCCGTCGGCGTCGCGCATTCGCTTCGCGGACATCACGACGGCCGCAGGTATTACCTGGAAGCGAACGAACGGGGCGTTCGGCAAACGCTGGTTCCCCGAGACGATGGGCGGCGGCGGAGCGTTTATCGACTTCGACGGCGACGGTCGCGAGGACATTCTGCTGGTCAACGGCGCGTGGTGGCCGGGACATGAGCGGAACGCCCCACGGCCGACGCTTGTGCTCTACCGAAACCTCGGCGGCGGCAAGTTCGCCGACGTGACTCGCGCCGTCGGTCTCGACATCACCTGCCAGGGTATGGGCGTCGCGATCGGCGACTATGATAACGACGGCTTCGACGATATCCTGATTACTTCGGTCGGCGGAAATCGCCTTTTCCATAATGAAGGAGGCAAGCGTTTTCGCGAGGTCACCGACTCCGCCGGAATCCGCGGCGCCGGCTGGAGCACGAGCGCGGCGTGGATCGACTACGATAACGACGGCAAGCTGGATCTATTCGTCTGCCAATACGTGCAGTGGCGCCCGGACAGAGAGCAGTTCTGCGGCTCGCGGGTGAAGACGTACTGCACGCCGACCTACTACGCGGGCGAATCGTGCCGCCTCTACCACAACGAGGGCGGCGGCCGCTTTACCGACGTAACGAAGAGGGCCGGACTGTTCAACACGGCGTCCAAGGCGCTAGGCGTATGCATCGCTGACATTGACGGCGATGGACGGCCGGACATTCTGGTGGCTAACGACCAGGAGCCGAATTTCCTGTACCGCAACAACGGTGACGGGACCTTCACCGACGTGGCGTACACGGCGGGATTCGCGATGGCGGAAGACGGACGTCCGAGATCCGGGATGGGCCTCGACGCTGCATTTAGCGGCAACGATGGCCGGCTGAGCGTCCTGGTCGGCAATTTTGCCCTGCAGGGCGCGGCCCTCTACCGGCAAGCGGGCGCCGCACAGTTCACGGATGAGGCGAGGTCGGCGGGTGTGCTCCAGCCGAGTTGTCCGTACGTCACGTTCGGCACGTTATTCTGCGATCTCGACAACGACGGCTGGAAGGACGCCGTGCTGGCAA
This sequence comes from Chthonomonadaceae bacterium, assembly GCA_035295045.1. Lineage (GTDB taxonomy): Bacteria > Armatimonadota > Chthonomonadetes > Chthonomonadales > Chthonomonadaceae > DATGJU01. The sequence continues at coordinate 3,424 of DATGJU010000615.1, read as the reverse complement.
ACGGGCAGATCGACGACCTTATCGAGCAGTCCTCGCCGGACCAGCGGTATGCGCAGCCGACACTTCTGCTTCGCAATTCGGGTGACGGTAACTACCGCGATGCCACGCGCGACGCCGGACTTGGCGGGCCGCTCGTTGGCCGCGGCCTCGCGGCGGGCGACATCGACAACGACGGCCGGATGGACCTGCTGCTGATCCCGAACATCGGCGCGCCGCGATTGCTGCACAACGTGACCAGCGGCGGCCACTGGTGCAAGATCGCGCTTCACGGTACGCGGAGCAATCGGGACGGCTTCGGCGCGCTGGTTCGCGTTACGGCGGGAGGGCTGACGCAGAGCGAATTCGCCCGAAGCGGTTCGAGCTACTGCTCCCAATCCGATCGGCGGCTTCATTTCGGAGTCAGGGCTGCCCGGATCGATACGGTCGAGGTGCGATGGCCGAGCGGGACTCTCGACACGTGGCACGACATCGCGGCGGATCGGATAGTCGATCTGGAGGAGGGCCACTCGCCGCGGCTCGATGCGGTTGCGGAGAGGCCAAAGAATTAGCCGCAGGACCGAGGTACCTGCGGCGTTATGTCTGAAACAGAGCTTGCGACTTGGAAGGAGCGCCTACGCGGGGGATGCCGCGGCCTCGGCGGGCGGCTCGGCGGTCTCGACGATCGGATAGACGCTCACCCGGCGGCGGTCCTTCGGGCCCTCGAATTTGACGGCTCCGGCGATGAGCGCGAAGAGCGTGTAGTCGCGGCCGCAGTCCACGTTCTTGCCGGGGTGCAGCTTCGTGCCGCACTGGCGAACCAGGACGTTACCGGCTTTCACCACTTCGCCGCCGTACTTCTTCACTCCGCGGCGCTTGCAGTTGCTGTCGCGGCCATTTCGGGAGCTGCCGACGCCCTTCTTATGTGCCATGGTACTCTCCTCGGTTTCACGATTTCAGGCGACGATGCTCTCGATGCGGAGCCGGGTCTGCGCCTGGCGGTGCCCGTATCGATGTCGAATGTTCTTCTTCGGCTTGAAGGTGAACCCATTGATCTTCTTGCCGCGGAACTGCTCGACCACCTTGGCGACCACCTTCGCGCCCTCAATCGTCGGGGCGCCGAACTGCGCGCCGTCGTCGCCACAGATGCAGAGCACCTCGGTCAGCTCGACCACGCCTTCGGCGTCGCCTTCCAGCTTCTCGACGACGACGTTCTTGCCCTCTTCCACGCGGTACTGCTTGCCGCCCGTCTTGATTATCGCGTACATTATGTTTCAATCCTCGCCCGGGTCGCCACACGGCTCAGCACCGCGTGCGTTCTCCCCGGCTTGACCGACCACGCACGAAAAAACCGGCCAATCGATAGGTCGGCTCAGAAATAAAAATATACCCCAACGCCGCGCGCGATGTCAATCCGCGATCCGGTAAACTTTCGGGACAATGGACGAACAGTGGCTGGAACGGATCATCGAGCATGAGGTCGCCTACTTCGCGATGTTGGCATCTTGCGAGCGCACGGCGCATGCGCTCTTCTTGGGCGCCCAGGAGCTGCCTGAATACCGCGAGGGCAACCGAGCGCTTCGCCTGCGGTGCGCCGGCAGGCCGCCCGAGGCGGTCGCGTCGATGGTCGTCGAATACTACGGAGCGCGCGGTCTGCCGGCGTCCGCGGACGTCGATCCGATCGCGACTTCCGAGGGCATTGGCGACGCGCTGCGCGCGCTCGGAGTGCGGCCGACGCGCGAAGAGTTGATTCTAATGCGGTACGCCCACGCGGCTCCGCCGGCTGCCGCAGGGGCGCCGGAGACGGTCGAAATCGTGAGGGTGCCGAACGAGACGGGCGCGGGCGAGGCCTCCGATTGGATCAATACCGCGACGTCCGACGACGTGGGCTGGCCCGATGAGGCGATGTGGCGCGCCATCGCGCGCCACGAAGCTGCGTACCGTGCCTGCACGCTCTTCCTGGCGCGAGTCGCCGGCCGACCCGCAGCGGCCTGCGACCTGTTCCAGCACGCGGGCTGGGGTCGTATCGACAGCGTGGCGACGCATGCGGAGTTCCGCCGGCGGGGAATTGGAGGGGCGCTTGTGGCGCGCGCGATCCGCGAATCGCTAACGAGCGGGAATTCCGAAACGTATCTTCTTACGGAACCCGGCGGAGCCGCCGAGCGATTATACCGGCGTCTCGGCTTCGAGCCCTGGCACGCGAATCCATTTCGGCCGTACCGCGCTTGACATCGCCGGTCGCAGCCGGTCAGAATCGTTCTTAACCACTGGTCCATCGAGGTATTCGTGAAACGTGTCGTCAGCATCAGCCTGGGCTCGTCGCGCCGCGATAAGCGCGTGACGGCCGAGTTCTTCGGCGAGCAGTTCGAAATCGAGCGGGTCGGCGCCGATGGCGACATGGACCGATTCCGAAAGATGGTCGCTGAGCTGGACGGCAAGGTGGATGCGTTCGGAGTCGGCGGCACCGATATCTACGTATACGCCGGCGGTCGCCGATACGTGCTGAACGAGATCGTCCAACTAATGTCGGGCGCCAAGCAGACGCCATACGTGGACGGCAGCGGCCTCAAGAACACGCTGGAACGGGAGGCGGTCGCCTGGCTGCAGGACACAGGCGTCGTCGACTTCGGCGCGAAGCGAGTGCTGATGGTATGCGCGGTGGACCGGTTCGGGATGGCGGAGGCGCTCGCCACGCGCGCCAAGTCCATGGTCTTCGGCGACCTGATGTTCAGCCTCGGCATTCCGATCGCGATGCGCTCCTGGGAATCGACGCAGAGGCTGGCCCGAATCCTGCTGCCGATTGCCGTGCGCCTGCCCTTCAAGTGGATCTACCCGACCGGCGACAAGCAGGAGGTCAACACGCCGAAATACACCCCCTATTTCGAAGCGGCGGACGTGATCGCGGGCGATTTTCACTTCATCAAGCGATACATGCCGGCGGACCTGGCCGGCAAGATCATTCTGACGAATACGACGACCGATGAGGATGCCGACGCGCTGCGGCAGCGCGGTGTGCGCATGCTGATAACGACGACGCCGGTGTTCGAAGGGCGCTCGTTCGGCACCAACGTGATGGAGGCCGTCCTGGTCACCCTGCTGGGCCGGCGGCCGGAGATGCTTACGCCCGAAGACTACCTGGCGAAATTCCGCGAGCTGAACTGGACGCCGGCGGTCCGGGAGCTGAATCCGGCGCCCGCGTAGCGACTTGGAGCAACGATGCAGCAATTCGCATTCATCATCCACCCGATCGACGCGCGACGCGACGTTGCGCGCAAGTATCCGCTCGCGCGGTATATGCCGGTCCCGCTGATCGAGTGGTACATCAAGGGCAAGAACCCGTTGCCGGTCGCCGAGATCACCGGCATTCGGTCCCTCACCGGCGAGGAGGCACACGGATGGTTTATCGGATGCCCGCTCACGCCCAGGCAGATGCTCTCTCTGCCGGCGG
>DATGJU010000614.1:0-5137 GCA_035295045.1 Chthonomonadaceae bacterium | reverse complement strand
AGCTCCTGTCGGTGTATGTCATAATCGCGCTGGCATTCTTCTTCATACCGGCGCCGAATTAGGGTAGCTGGTAGTCGGTAGCTGGTAGCTGGTAGCTGGAGGCGATGGGTGGAATCGACGCGGGGCGCGCTGTCGCGCGAGTACTATCTGCGAGACACGATAGACGTGGCGCGGGACCTGCTGGGCTGCGTTCTGGCACGCTGGACGCCCGACGGCCTGGTGACCGGGCGAATATCCGAGACGGAGGCCTATGAGCAGCGCGAGCCTTCCTGCCACTCGCATCGCGGCAAGACGGCGCGGAACGCCGTGATGTTCGGCGCACCCGGCCACGCGTATGTCTACTTCACCTACGGCATGCACTTCTGCTTTAATGCCGTCAGCGGCGAGGAGGGCGTCGCGAACGCCGTCTTGATCCGCGCGGTTGAGCCCATCGTCGGGTGGGAACTAATGTGCAGGCGGCGCGGTCTAGGGGAGGAAGAGCAGGCGCTCGGCAGCCGGCAATCGACATTCGGAGATGGAATCGCGGATAGCGAGCGAGCTGCAGGCACGCAGGCGGTCGGCGGCCGGCGATCGGAAGACCCAGAGATACAGCCTGCGGGGGGCGAGGCCCGGACGCGTGTGCGGTTTGCGCGGATACTCTGCGGGGGGCCGGGGCGGCTGTGCCAGGCGTTTGCGATCGGCCGGGAGGATAACGGCGTGGACCTGACGACGGGCCTGGGGCTCTGGATCGAGCCCGGGGCTGAGGGAGTGGGGCACAGGGCCGCACCCGACGCGACGCGACGCATCGGTATCCGCCAGGCGACGGACCTGCCCTGGCGGTTTACGCTGCCCGGCGACCCCTATACGTCCCGGTAGGGAACCCCTTCGGGGCCCATACGTGACGAGCGTCTATCGGCCGTCGGCTGGCGGCGAGGAAGTGATTGGGACCTGGGGCTTTGTGGAGTCAGGTGATCTATAAGCTGATTGCGCCGGACTGGTGGGCTGCGCTTGCTACGGCTGCGGGGTTCGCGCTTCTGGCTCGGTGGCTGAGGCTGCTTACGGCGAGCGGGGCGGTGGCCACGTTCGTTGTGGGATGTATCGTCTTTGGTTTGGGCGGAGGGCTGTTCGCGGTTCCGCTGCTTACGTTCTTCTTCACGTCGTCTTATCTATCACGCCTGGGGAGGCGGCGCAAGGCTGCGGCTGCGGGGGTGGGGAACGAGTCTCCACCGTACGCGATGGGCATGCCGGCATCGGATACGAGGGGCGCGCCGGCACCAAACGCGAGGGGCGCGGTGCGCGACCATGTCCAGGTTCTGGCGAATGGGGGCGTGGCATGCGGGATCGTGGTCCTATTCCGGATGGTTGGAGCTACGTGGCCGACGGAGGTTACGCGTTGCCTGCTGATGCTCTATCTGGCTGCTCTGGCAACGGTGAACGCGGACACCTGGGCTACGGAGATCGGAGGCCTTTCGGCGACGCCTCCGCGGCTGTTGAACAACTGGAAGCAGGCGCATGCGGGAGCATCGGGGGCGGTCACTCCACTTGGGCTCGTTGCGGCTGCGCTAGGGAGTCTCTTGGTGACGGGCGCGGGCTGGCTGGTGTGGCGCTTGAGTGTGCCGGAGTTCATCGCCGTGGCCTGGGCGGGCTTCCTCGGGTGCTTTCTGGACAGCATTCTGGGCGCGAGCCTTCAGGCTGAGTACCGGCACCCGGAGACGGGCGAGCGGACGGAGCGAGCGGAGATCGAGGGAGTGAGGACGGTGAGGACGCGGGGAGTGGCCTGGATGACCAACGACGCGGTGAACTTCCTGGCGAGCCTTGGTGGAGTGGCGTGCGCCTGGCTCTTGCTGCGCGCTGCCGGTAGTCGGTAGCTGGCTGATGCATCTGACCAGCTACCAGCTAGCGACTACCAGCTACTCCCAGGCGGCGGGATCGAACTTGTGCTCGTAACCCTGGATTTTGGCTTCGGCGAACTGTGAGGCGAGGAGTCCGGCTGCAGCTGCGGCGAGGAAGAAGGGACGCTCTTCGTTTAGCGACCTTCCCATGGTGTTGACGTCCATACCGGAGTCGATGAGTGCCTGGAGGCCATGGGCCGCGTCGATGTAGACGGCTTCGTGCCGCTCTTCGGAGCCGGGCATTTGAAGGCACTGCTCCAGCGCGATACGCTGCTCCTCGGGGAGCCTGGGCATGGCTACGTATGCTGCGGCGCGGGCAATCTTCTGGAGGACGGTGACGGTGTGGTGGCTGAGGCCGCTATGGCGGGAGCGCTTATCGGCGAAGCTGATGCGTGGCGCGACGATGGAGATGCCGCCGAGCGAGGCTGCCGCGTTGACGGCGAGGCCCTGGTCTACGCCGGAGAAGCCCAGGGGCGTGGCGGTTCCCACGGCTCCAGGCCCGGGTCCGGCGACGATGATATCGGCCTGGCAGGCTGCTTTGGCCGCGGCGAGCGCGGAGTAGAGGTTGACGGCCTCGTAGTCTCCACCGAAGGATTGGCCGGCAGTGATGGTGGCCTGCAGCCAGCCTCGCTGCTTGAGCTCGGGGATGATCCGGCTGAGGGCCATGGGCAGAGCGGCGCCATCGGTCATTACGTAGACGACTCGCGGCTGGCGTGGGCAGGCCTGGACGCGGGCGGACCAGTGTGCCGCAGCGCAAATGGCCGGGAGCTGGCTGTGGAGCTCGGTGCAGACGACGGGCAGCTCTTCGAGGCCTGGGAAGTCGCAGAGGGCCTGGTGGTGTGGGCTCTCCGGCGCTTCGACGGAGAGGACGGGCGTTTGCAGGGGCGTGTAGCGCAGCTTGACGATGTGGCCCGGCGGCGGCGTGCGCGCCTGGTCCGGCTCCATCTGGGTGATGACGAAGTCGAGGCCGCCGGTGCCGAGGCCCATTTCGACGGCGAGGGTATTGAGGAGCACGCGAGAGCCGACGGCTACGCGGCCGGACAGGGCGACCAGGTTGAGGGCGTATCTCGTGGCAGCTGGTGGCTGGTCTCTGGTTGCTGGCTGGTTCCCCTGCCCCCCAACGTTGGCGAATGGAGCTGGCTGGCAGCTCGTTGGCAGGGGTGGATCGACCGTGACCCGCACTTCCTGCGCGCCGGGGCGTTCCGTCAATATGGCATCTACGACTCCTGAGAGACGCTGTATCATCGCGTAAGGGTAACCTTGGTAAGGCCGCGCGGCCTGTCCGGGTCTTTGCGGCGGGCCCGGGCCAGGTGGTAGGCCCAGAGCTGGCCGGGAACAATGCAGATGATCGGGCTGAGCAGCTCGCCGGGGTCGGCTGGTAGCTTCAGCGGGCGTTCCGCGAGGGCGAGTATCTCGTCGGCATGGGCCACCACGATCAGCTCGGCGTCTCGCTCGCGGAGCTTGACTGCCAGGTCGAGCATGGAGGCGTAGGCGCGGCCTGCGGGTGCGAAGAGAAAGCAGGGAAACCCGTCCGAGATCATGGCGATGGGCCCGTGAAGGAACTCCGCGCCGGAGTAGGGTTTCGCGACGATGTAGCTGGTCTCGGTCATCTTGAGCGCCGTTTCCAGGGCGGTGGCCTGGTTCAGGCCGCGCGCCAGTACCGCGCACTCGGGCATGTAGCGGTACCGCTCGACGGCGCTTTCGACGGCGGAGTCGAGCGCCAGCGTGCGCGCTACGGCATCCGGCAGGCCGCGCAGGCCCTCCAGGAGCGCCGAGTCTCCTGCCCAGTGACCCGCGAGCAGTGCGATCAGGGCAAGCGCCGTAGTGTAGGTTTTTGTCGCCGCGACGCCGCGCTCCTCGCCGGCATGGCAGAGCAGAGTAACGTCACTGACCTCAGTGAGCGGCGAGTCCGCTACGTTGGTGATGCACGCTGTGAGCGCGCCTGACGCCCGCCCCGTTGAGAGAGTCTGTACGACATCTGTCGCCTGGCCGGATTGCGAGATGCCGAGCAGGAAGACGCCGGACATGTCGGGACGCGCGTCGTAGAGCGTATAGACGGAGGGCGCCGCCTGCGAAACCGGCACGCCGGCGACGATCTCCAGCAGATATTTCGCGTAAGTCGCGGCATTGTCCGACGTTCCGCGCGCCGCTACGACGACGTGCCGAATCTCCCGGTCCCGGAGCTCCTGCGCGAGCGCGGCCACCGCGTCATACTGATGCTCCACAGCCGCGGCGACTGCCTGAGGCTGTTGAAATATCTCATCGTGCATTAACGACACGGCAGGTCCATTTCGACAGGAAAGCGTCATCGCTCCCGCGTTCCGGGCGCCAAAGCTGCGCACAGCCAACGCGCCTCGCGGCGGCTAGCCTGCGCTCCGGCAGGTTCGACAGTATAGCAGGAGTCGGACCGGATTGGATACCGGCGGCTCGCGTCTCCCTAGAATCCATCCGCGCCATAGTAGACGCCGGCGAACGGCGGAAAAAGCGCCTCGAACAGCCGCCGCTCCGCGGGGCTGCGCCCGATTTCGGCTGCGAGCGCCGTCGCGAAGAGCAGTCTGAACAGCTCTGCCTGCGACAGCGCGGACGCGGCGGAATCGACCGCCTCGACCTCAAGAAGCCGGCCTTGCGTCTTCAGCAGCACCGGTCCGTAGGGCGTCTCGAAGGCGGTATCGCACTCCGGCCGCCCAGCCTCCAGCCACCGGCCGTTCCACTCCATCAGAAGCGAGCGCAGCAGCCCGGTGTGGCTCAACAGACGCGCCATGCAGCCTCGCGTGGCGTCCTCGGTGCTCGTTTCGAATAGGCGCTCCGCTGCGGACCGTACCGCCGGGTCGAGCGCGATGCTCACGTGCAGCTCCTGCTTGCCGGCGGCCCGCGCCATCTCCGCGGCCGCCCGCAGCAGCGCGAAGGCGACCGCCCGACAGGTCCGCTGATCCTCGTCGGAAGCGGCGACATGCGCGCCGGACGCTGCCTGGCCGCCGAGCACGCCGAGCTCCGATACGTAGGCGTAGTCCTCCGTGATCTGGTGGCCGTTATAGAAGTTGGCGTGCACCGTGATATAGCCGACGACGCGTCCGCCGCCGTTCACGGCGACGCGCATGCCGTCCGGCCTGGCCAGGCGCACCTCAGTTAGCCCGATCCAGTCCCGCCAGTAGGCCGCGCTGCGCTCGACGGCAATCGGCCTGCCGCGGTTGTACCCGTCGTAGATCGCGTGGATCGCCTCCAGGTCTCCTGCCTCCGCGGGGCGGATTCGAATACCCGTGGGCGCC
>DATGJU010000613.1:0-4885 GCA_035295045.1 Chthonomonadaceae bacterium | reverse complement strand
ATGTTATGATTGTAGATGTCGGGCCGCGCCTCCACGACCAGCCGGACGCACCAGCGTTTCCCCTTGAAGTCCGGCGTGAGCACCTCGACGATCACGCCGGGGATTGCCTCGCGAAGCGCGCGGATGGTCGCGGCGAAGTGGCCCGCGCCCTCGTCCGGCAGCTCGTCTCGCGCTACAGATGTCACGACGACGTGCTTGAGGCCCATCTTTCGCGCGGAATCGGCGACCCGCCGTGGCTCGTCCGCGTCCACCTCCAGCGGCCGTCCCACGGTGATCGCGCAGAAGCCGCAGTTGCGCGTGCATATGTCGCCGAGAATCATGAACGTGGCCGTCTGCTTCGACCAGCACTCGCCAAGATTTGGACAGCGCGCGCTTTCGCAAACGGTGTGCAGCTTCGCATCGCGCATCATGCCGTTGACAAGCTCTACGGTCTCCGGGCTAGGCACGCGCTTCCTAAGCCACACGGGCAGGCGTGAATTCAAGGGCTGAAGGTTCCTCTACCGCATAACACGCAAACGCGGCGCAATCGTTACACAGCCGTTCGTATCGTTAATACCGTACCGTCCGGGCCGCTGGCGGAGCCCGCATTCTGGCAGTCTACCTTAAACCATCCGTCCGGTCAAGCGGGCGGCGGCCCCTTGAATTCTGGGCTGAAATGGGCTATATTCCTCACTATGAGCATGTTCACACTCTATAATACGATGTCGCGCAGCAAAGAGCAGTTCACGCCGCTGGACCCGCCCAACGTTCGGATGTACTGCTGCGGCCTCACCGTATACAACTACGCGCATATCGGGAATCTTCGCACGTACGTGTTCGAGGACATCCTCAGGCGTGTCATCCGCTTCAACGGATTCCACCTGACGCACGTTCAGAACGTGACGGACGTCGGCCATATGACGAGCGATGCGGACGCCGGCGAAGACAAGATGGAGGTGACCGCCAAGCGGGAGAACAAATCGCCGTGGGAGCTGGCCCGGTTCTACGAGGAGGCGGCGGTCAAGGACTTCAAGCGCCTTAACATCGAGATGCCGGAGCTGATGCCGCGCGCCACCGAGCACGTGACCGAGATGATCTCGCTGATCGAGACGCTCGAAGCGAACGGCTATACCTACAAGACGACCGAGGCGGTCTATTTCGACACGTCCAAATTCCCCAACTACGGCAAGCTGGCGCGCCTGAATCTCGACCAGCAGCAGACGAACCGCGCAGAGGTCGTCGCGGACGAGACGAAGAAGAACCAATCCGACTTCGTGCTGTGGTTCCTCAACAAACCGACGCACATCATGCAATGGAACAGCCCCTGGGGTCCAGGCTACCCCGGCTGGCACATCGAGTGCTCCGCCATGTCGATGAAGTACCTCGGTCCGACGCTGGACATCCATTGCGGCGGCATCGACCACATACCCGTGCACCACACCAACGAGATCGCGCAGTCGGAGTGCGCCACGCACAAGACGTTCGCGCGGTTCTGGGTGCACGGAGAATTCCTGCTCATGGGCGGCGGCAAGATGTCGAAGTCCGAGCTTTCGAAGCTCAAACCGGAGGACCGGCCGCCGAGCACGCTGCAGGAGCTGATCGACCGCGGCTTCGATCCCCTCGCCTACCGGTATCTCTGCTTGCAGGCGCACTACCGGTCCGAGCTGAACTTCACCGTGGAGGCGCTGGAGGCGGCGACCGCGGGCCTGCGCAAGGTTTACGGCCTCTGCCCGGAGACCGACCCGCTGCGAGACGACGCGGCGGCCTACGCGGCCGCGCGTGAGCGCGTGATCGCCGCCATTAACGACGACCTGGGACTGCCCCAGGCGGTCGGCCTGCTCAACTCGCATGGCAGCCACAGGCTGTGGCTGGAGTTCGACCCGATCCTCGGCCTGCAGATCGCAGAGCGATCGTGCCGGCAGGAGGAGGCGCTGCCGGATGAGATCGTCCAGCTCGTCGAGGCGCGCAACGAAGCGCGCCGCGAGAAGAGATGGGCCGAGTCGGATGCAATTCGGAATCAGTTGATCGAGCGCGGGTACGAGGTCGGCGACGGCCCTCAGGGAACTACGATCAAGCGTCGTGTCATCTAGGCCGCTCATCGGGGCGCCACGAACGCTGTTTCGGCCGCCGCGATAACTCCGGAAACGCGCCGAACAAGCGGCCCGTAGTGACGATTGCGGGCCGGGGCGGAAACAGCTGGCCGCTGCAAAGGCGGGTCGATCATGGTTGGCGCAATCCTTCAGATCTTTAGCGGGCTCGGCCTCTCGTCCGCGGCCGGCTTGAACGCGTACATTCCCCTCCTGGCCGTCGGCATTCTCGGCAGGCTCGGCTACGTCCACCTGGAGGGACCGTACACGATCCTGGCGACGTGGCCGGCCCTCGGCATCATTGGAACGCTCGCGGTCATCGACTTCGTGGCGGACAAGGTTCCGGCAGTCGATCACGCGGTCCACGCGGTCGGCGCCGTGCTCAACCCGGCCGCTGGCGCAATCGTCTTCGCGAGCCAGACGCACGCGATCGGCCACATCCCACCGGCGCTGGCGCTCGCGGCCGGGCTGATCGTCGCGGGCGGCTTCCACGCGACTCGCTCCGCGGTGCGGCCCGTATCCACCGTAACTACCGGCGGGATCGCCAACCCATTCGTTTCGCTAGCGGAGGATTGCGTGGCGCTCCTCCTGAGTCTTCTCGCCGTATTCGTGCCCGTTCTCGCGTTCGTCGCCTTTGTCATTCTGCTCTATGTAACCTATCGCTCCTGGTCGCTCGTCCGGCGGGGCTTCTCGCGGCTGTTCGGCCGCAGCCAGCCACGGACGGCCTCGTCCTGAGGGGTCTGCGCTGGGACACCTGAACATAAACTCCGCAAGCCCCGGTCGAGGCCCCGCCCGCGGGTCCGCCGCGCCGGACGGCGCCTATCTCGCCATCGCCGATTGAGTGCAGGCACAGGCTCGATGTGCCGGGCTGTTCACCGCGGCGGACGCGCCCGAGCGCTGTATTTCGGGCAGTTTCGCTGCGGGAGATGCGCCCGCCGGAGACATCGCACGCGAGCGTCGCAACTCCTTACCGAAAGACAAGCCGTGACTGTCCCCGGAGCACAGCCGTTTTGGCCCGACGTGAGCGTGGCGGCAGCGCACCCCAGTTTCGCCGGCAGACACGCCACGCATGCCGCGCCCGAAGGCAGATCGTCGGCTCAGAGCCGGGAGACACCCCCGCGAACGGTTCACGCCGTCCTGCGCGCAGACCTGGCCGGCCGCGGCTCGCAGGTCACGATCCGGCTGGACTCCGCCGCCGAGCCGCCGATCACGCTGCGCGACGGCCGCCGAGCGATCGACATCGGCGTGCGGCGGCACTGGCGGCCCTGGGCGATCGCGGCGGCCGACATCGACGGGTCCGGACGGAGGGCGCTGATCGTAGCGCTCTACAAGCCGACACGGTACCTCCGCGACCCTCACAACTGCCTGTTTGTTTACCGGTATAATGGACGCGAGGCGCATCCGCTCTGGCTCGGGTCGTCGCTCGGCAGGCCGTTCTCCGCGTTCGCATTCACGCCCGCACTGCCCGGCCGGCGCACGCGGCTGGTAACGCTGGATTTCGGCCTCGACGGCCGGCGCGGCGTTGGAATCCACTCGTGGGACGGCTTCGGGTTTCGGTGCGACGCCCCTGTCGGCCGCTGGAGAACGGCGAAGATAGTCGGGGTTCAGGCGGATGGCGTGCAGGTTATCGCGGACGGCCGGCGGAGGACCGTGCCGATAAGAGAGTAGAGGCAGCGTAATGGTGAACCGGATTCTGGCGGGCCTGGCGATCGTCGCGGGCGCTGCCCTGGCGACGCCGCACTGCGGCGCACAAACGGCGGTGCGCGCGCAGGTCAGGTCCTACGCGGCGGCGGAGGGGTTTCGCAATGTCGCAAACTTCCGCGCTTTCGACAAGACCGCGCACCTGACCGCCGGACAGAAGGAGATGCTCCGGAGCAACCTGTTCGTCTGCTATCCACGAGACGACAAGCAGCTCTACTGGGTCTACGGCCGCAACGATTACGCCAACATTCCCTCGATCGTGACCACCGACTCGGTCCTGCAGCTCCACCACGTGTTCTACGACTCGGTGCTCCGGATTTCCGAGGAGGGTCCGCTCTCTACGCTGGTCGGCAGGATGACCAATACCCTCCTTGCCGACGCGCTCGCCGTGTGGCGCGCATCCTCCGACCCGGCGATCAAGTCCGCCGCCCTCAAGAACGTAGCCTACCTCGGCGTAGCCGCGCGGGCACTCGGCGGCAAGCCTGCGCTGCCGCCCGCCGCATCGGAGATGGTGGACCGCGAGATGGAGCGGATCCAGGCATCGCAGGGCTATACGGTCAGCGCGATCTTTCCCTACAAGCTCGACTACTCCCAGTTCATCGTTCGGGGCCACTACACGAAGTCGGCGGCGCTGCAGCGCTACTTCCGCGCGATGATGTGGTACGGACTCGCTCCCATGGCGGTTCGATACGAAAACGACGGGCACTGGGTGCGCGCGGATGAGCAGATCCGGCAGTCGCTGCTCCTTACCCGCTCGCTCTACCAGACCGGCACGATCCAGACCTGGGACCGCATCTACGATACGACCTCGCTATTCGTCGGCGGCGCGAACGACCTTACGCCTGCGGAGTGGAAGCAGGCGATGGATCACGTCTATGGCGTAAACCCCGCGGCTGCGGCGCTCGCCGACTCGGGCCGGCTCGACCGCTTCGTCTCGGAGGTCGAGCGGATGCGCAAGCCGGCGATCGTTCAGGCGCGGCGCGATAAGAGCCGGCCGGACTCCGCGGTACAGTTCAAGCTGATGGGCCAGCGCGCGATACCGGACTCGGTCATCCTGCAGAAGCTGACCGGCGAGCGCCGAATCTTTCCGAGCGGGCTGGACGTGATGGCCGTGCTCG
>DATGJU010000612.1:0-2992 GCA_035295045.1 Chthonomonadaceae bacterium | reverse complement strand
CTACACGCTGCCCGTCGACATCAAGGCGTTCGGCGTGAGCGGCCACGCCCACTATCTTGCCAAAGAGATGCGTATGACCGCGACGCTGCCGGACGGCACGACGAAGACGATGCTCTGGATTCCAGATTGGGACTTTAGCTGGCAGGGCCAGTACATATATCGCGACTACGTACCGCTGCCCAAGGGGACGAAGCTTCACGCGGTGATTACGTACGACAATACGTCCGGCAACCCGCGGAATCCCACGTCGCCGCCGAAGCGCGTCCGGTGGGGCGAGCAGTCCACCGACGAGATGGGCAGCGTCTCGCTGCGGCTCGTCGCCGCGTCTGACGCGGACCTGGCGGCGCTCCAGCAGGACTATCGCACTCACATTCAGACGGCGTTCCTGCAGCGGGCACGCGCAAGGATGCAGCGCCCCAAGGAGTAGACGCGCGGTACGGCTGCGGCGCGGGACCTCGGAAAGGGACGGCGCCGTCGTATCGCTTTCCTCCGGCCCGACATCGAGGCCGCCTGCCGGCGCATCGCAATCGCCGTCTGGCGGAGAGCCAACAGTGGCCGAGGTCGGGCAGGAAGCAGAGCAGGGCCGGTCGACCGACGCCGTGCACGGAGCGCCTATCGCCTGGCGGCACGGAGTAGGTTATGATAAGAGCGAGTGTCATCGCAGTCATCCTGGTGGTCGCCGGCGCCGTGGCGCGCGCCGCGGAGCCGGCGACTCCGGTCGAGCGGGCCTGGAGAATCGACGGCGTGGAGCGGAAGGCGATCGTCTACGCTCCGGCCGACGCAACGACCGCGAAGTGTCCCCTCCTGTTTTCCTTTCACGGGCATGGCGGGTCTGCGCGCGCTGCGACCGCCCGGTTCCGCTTCCAGGCGCTTTGGCCGGAGGCGATCGTCGTCTACATGCAGGGCCTGCCGACGGCCGGCATGCTAACCGATCCGCAGGGTCTGAAGGCCGGCTGGCAAAGCGCGGAGGGAGCCGAATCCGACCGCGACCTGAAGTTCTTCGACGCCGTACTCGCCTCGATGAAAAGGGACTACAAGGTCGATCAGAAGCGGATATTCGCGACGGGCCATTCAAACGGAGGCGGCTTTACCTACGTACTGTGGGCCGCACGCGGCAGCGTGTTCGCCGCGGTGGCGCCGTGCGCGGCTATCCCCGGACGCAGCGCGCTCAAGATGAAGCCCAAGCCGGCGCTCCACGTCGCCGGCAAGGAGGACCCGCTGGTGCGGTTTGGCTGGCAGGAGCGCGCGATGGCGGCCGAGCGAAAGATCAACGGCTGCGACGAAGCCGGCAAGCCGTGGGAATCCGCCGGACCGTGTGTCGGCACGATCTACCCATCGAAGAGTGGCACGCCGTTGATTACGGTCATCCACCCCGGCGGCCACGCGCTCCCGGACGCGGCATTCACGCTGATCGTCAGGTTTTTCAAAGCGCAGCAACATTGAGAGCCTCGGCGCTTTGGGACCGTCTCTATCCGTATCTGCAAATGATGCGGCCGGCAAACCTGGTAACGGCCAACGCGGATATTCTGGCGGGGTTTGCGGCCGCCGGCCAGCCGAGTTTTGCCCGGCTCCCCTGGCTTCTCCTGGCTACGACGGGAATATACGGCGGTGGCGTCGTACTAAACGATGTGTTCGACGCGAATCTGGACGCAGCGGAGCGGCCGGAGCGGCCGATACCGAGCAGACGGGCCTCGTGCAGCGTCGCCGCCGCTCTCGGCCTGGCGATGTTGGCCGCGGGCGTGGCCTGCGCTTTCCGCTGCACCGCGACATCCGGCGTCATCGGCGGGTTGGCTGCGACCTGCGCCGTCCTGTACGATGCAGCTGGCAAGCGGCACGCGGTACTCGGCCCGATCAACATGGGCGCATGCCGCGGATTGAATCTCATGCTTGGCGTTAGCGCGGCGCCGGCGCAGCTCGCGAGCCACTGGCACCTGGCCCTCATTCCAGTCGCCTATATTGCCGCGATCACGGCGGTGAGCGCCGGCGAGGTTCACGGAGGAAGGCGAAGCACGGGGCTGCTGGCGCTGCTGCTGCTGTGCGGGGTGCTGCTTGCGCTGCCCGCGCTCGCGCTCCGGCCCGATTTCCATCTCGCCGCGCTGCTGCCGTTCCTGCTGATCCTCGCTGCGCGGGTGGCGCCGCCGTTCTGGCAGGCATACCGTTCTCCGGCGCCCGCTCGCCTCCGCGCCGCGGTGAAGGCGGGAGTGCTTTCGTTAATCGTTCTGGATGCCGCGATTGCGGCGGGATACGCCGGCCTCGTCTTCGGGGCGGCCGTGCTGACGCTGATCCTCCTGGCGGGATACCTTGCCCGGAAATTCGCGGTTACGTAGAGCCGCGAAGTCCCGGCAGGCAGCGATAAGGAATTTGTGATTGTCACTTTCAGAAATACGTCAGCACTTTAAGGTGGAGTACTCATACTCGGTCCGCTTTACCGAGCGCGTGTTCGACCCGGATAACCCTGCGCTCGCCGACTCGATCCAGCCGTACGCTCCCTCCCCTGTCCGGACGGTCTTCGTACTCGATTCCGGCCTGTGCGAAGCGTGGCCAGGCCTCTGCGCGGACATCGACCGGTACTGCCACGCGCATTCCGGTACGATCGCCTGTACGCAGGTGCCGCTTATCGTGCCCGGCGGCGAGCGGGCCAAGAACGACCGGATCCATGTCGACAATGTCCTCCGGCTGATCAACGCCGGTCGGGTCTGCCGCCACTCCTACGTAGTGGCCGTCGGCGGCGGAGCACTGCTGGACATGGCGGGCTTTGCGGCTTCCACCGCGCACCGCGGAGTGCGGCTCATCCGCGTGCCGACGACGGTCCTTGCGCAGAACGACTCCGGCGTCGGCGTAAAGAACAGCGTCAACGCCTTCGGCAAGAAGAACTTCCTCGGCGCGTTCTCGCCGCCGCACGCGGTGATCTGCGATTCGGCCTTTCTTACCACCCTGGACGGGCGCGACTGGCGCAGCGGGATCGCCGAGGCGGTCAAGGTCGCGCTGGTGA
>DATGJU010000611.1:0-12178 GCA_035295045.1 Chthonomonadaceae bacterium | reverse complement strand
GGCGAGCGTGCAGGCGCGGCAGGCATCGCGAGGCCGCGGACATCCTGGCCGGCATGGAGCGCTCGTCGAAGCTCAGCGACGCGCGGCGTGAGTTCTGCCGGCGGCAGGAGGCGATCTGCCCGAGCCGTTTGGTGCGGAGGGGTTTCGCCCACCTCCCTTCGAATTCTGGGGGAGATGGGACACGGAACCGCGTCGCCCCCCTACCCCCCAATTCTGGGGGACTTGTGGCTCGGCCTGGTCCTGCGAGGCGGAACGGTGAGGCCCCCCTACCCCCCAATTCTGGGGGACTTGTGGCTCGGCCTGATCCTGCGAGGCGGAACGGTGACGCGGACCGTGGTCCGCGGGCGCTGATGCTGGCTTGCGAGAGGCTTGGCGTGAGGGCTTCGCTGCCGGCGCTGCGGCGGCCGGCGGGGACCGGCGTGTCGGGCACGACGCTGGCTGGCCTGAAGCGGGCGCCGGAGGGGCTGCACCTGAGGGCGGAGGGCGTTCAGGCCGGCCGGGAGGCGCTCTCGAAGCTGCCTACTCCGGCGCTGGCATGGGTGCATGGCGACCACTACGTCGCGGTGGTGGCGCTTCGGGGCGAGGGCGAGAGCGGGGATCGGCCACTGCCCCGGTCTATACCTGCGGCGAGGACCCGATCCGCGAGGACGGCGAGACGCCGCTCTTCACCGGACTGCGCTCCGAGTGCGGCTTCGGACGCTCCAGATTGGCGCCTCGGTTGGTTCATCACGCCTGAAATCCACGTGTCGGCCGGCCCATACAGGGAACGCGCGATCGTGCCGGTCGGTAATGCTCTCCCGTCGCAGCCCAACCGGCACGTTCTGGCAGTTTGCGGCAGACGAAGGCGCGGCTGGAGCCCGAATTGGATCGCGACGTGATCTGGGTTCGGATATGGGTCGATCTACCTGATCGCGCCATCCGTCTTGGGCGCGCTTCCCGTGGTATAATCTGGCAAAGTTCCAAGAGTGAAGACAGACGGGAGATAGAGCGGTGCTGGACGATTTGCGGCGCGAGGCGCGGGATTTGAGATGCCGACTTGTGGAGCTCGGAGGGCATCTTTGACCAGGCCAACGCGCAAAAACGGATAGCGGAGCTGGAGGCCCGGAGCGCCGCGCCGGGCTTCTGGGACGACGCGCAGGCCGCGCAGAGCACGCTGCAGGAGGCGAACGCCCTGCGCGACCGCCTCGCGCCGTACCACGAGATGGACCGGCGCATCAGCGACCTGGAGACCATGATCGAGCTGTTGGCCGAAGAGCCTGCGTCGGACATGGAAGCGGCCGCCGAGCAGGAGGCCGACCTGCGCCGCCTACAGCGGGACATGGAGCGCATGGAGCTCCAGACGCTGCTCTCCGGCGAACACGACAAGGCCGACGCGATCGTGGAGATCGAAGCCGGAGCGGGCGGCACGGACGCCTGCGACTGGGTTACGATGCTGCAGAAGATG
This sequence comes from Chthonomonadaceae bacterium, assembly GCA_035295045.1. GTDB lineage: Bacteria > Armatimonadota > Chthonomonadetes > Chthonomonadales > Chthonomonadaceae > DATGJU01. The sequence goes on along the minus strand of DATGJU010000611.1, from coordinate 10,734 downwards.
TATCTGAAGTGGGCAGAATCGGCCGCCTACAAGGTAGACATTCTGCAGGAGAGCGAGGCCGAGATCGCCGGCCTCAAGAACACCACGTTCATCGTGCACGGCAAGTACGCATTCGGGTATCTAAAAGCCGAGAAGGGCGTTCACAGGCTCGTCCGCATCTCGCCGTTCGACGCGAACAAGCGGCGGCAGACATCGTTCGCCCGGGTCGAGGTGACGCCGGACGTGGGCGAAGAGGTCAAGGTCGACATCGATCCCGACGACTTGAAGATCGACTACTATCGGTCCAGCGGCGCTGGCGGCCAGCATGTGAACAAGACCGATTCCGCCGTCCGCATCACGCACCTGCCGACCGGCATTGTTGTCACCTGCCAGAACGAGCGGTCGCAGCACAAGAACAAGGCGATGGCGATGCAGGTGCTCCAGGCGCGCCTGCTGGACCGCGAAGAGCGAGAGCAGCACGACAAAGTGGCCGCGCTGCGCGGCGAATCGAAGGCGAACGAGTGGGGCAGCCAGGACCGCTCCTACACCTTTCAGCCCTATACGCTGATCAAAGACCTGCGGACCGGCTACGAGACCGGCGACGTGATCGGCGTCATGAACGGTAACATCCAGCCGTTCATCGAGGCCTATTTGAAGTGGAAGCAGTCCGCGACGCCGGAATAGCCCACTTGCCGAAACTTCGCGCGGCGGTGCGCATGTATTACAACTGTAACGAGTGTGCGCACGAGCGGTTCTCCGTGGGAGCCTCCGGCCGAACCGGCCGCGAGTAACGAGGAGCCGCCGATGCAGAGGGCCGCCCCGCCGGGCCTGAGACCCCTCGGAAAGAACAAGAGCCACATAATGAAACCCCTCGGGCGGCGATCCGCCGCCCTGGCCGGCCTGATCGGCGCCATCGCGCTGCTCTCAGGCGCGCAGTCTGCCCGCGCCGACTCACTGCGGGCGGACATCGAGCTGACCACCAAGGATATCGGCTCAAAAGAGAGCGCCGTCGGCAACCTCGTGGCGGATTCGATCCGCTCGGCGGTCAAGTGCGACGCGGCGTTCATTGCGGCGGACTATTTCACCGAGGTCACGATACCCAAGGGCGCCATTACAAACGCGGACATCCTGCGGGCGCTGGTCATGCCGGGCGATTCGATCTCGATCGTCAAGCTGACCGGCGACCAGATCCAGCGTGGAATGGAGCGCAGCCTGCTGCTCTATCCGAAGTTCAATAGCGGTTTCTTGGAGGTCTCCGGGATGGTGGTCACCTTCCGGCCGGACGCTGATGCGGACAAGCGCGTCATTTCAATCAAAATCAACGGCGACGCGATCGAGCCCAACAAGAACTATCTGGTCGCAATGCCGACGCCGCTGGCCAAGGGCGGCCTCGCCTATTTTAAGATTTGGAAGGCTTCAGACATCTCGAAGGAGACCGACAAGACGCTGCAGACGGCGGTGAACGGCTACCTGGCCGACCACAAGACCATCTACAAAGGCGAGGAGCGACTCGTTGCTAAAGGCAAGTAGATCGCCCGGGCGGAGCGCGACGAGCCTCCTGGTCCTGGCGCTGTGCGGATTGGGCGCGTGCAATTCGGTATCCGGAACGCCGGCGACTCCGGCCGCCGCGTCGGGCGGCACTGCCGGAACAACGATCCCGGTCGCGGCGTCCACCGTAAAGCTACAGGACAACGATCACGAGCCGTTCAACGGTCAGCGGGCGATGGCGATCCTGAAGAAGCAGTGCGACTTCGGCGTCCGGCCGCTTGGCTCGGACGCGCACGAAAAAACAAAGGAGTATCTGATATCGCAGATGAAGCTTTACGCGGACGAGGTAAAGCTTCAGCAGTTCAAGTATCGCGGCATGACTGTGACGAATATCGTCGGAGTCTTCTATCCGGAGGGATCGGACAGACCGGCGGCGCGGCCCGTCGTCCTGATGACGCACTGGGACACACGGCCGATCGCAGATGGCCCCTACTCGTCAGAGATCGCGAAGGGCGTCCAGTTCCGCTACGGTCCAACCGGCTGGCATCCCCAGGCGCCGATCATGGGCGCGAACGACGGCGCATCCGGCCCGGGCGTGCTCCTGGAACTGGCCCGGCTTTTCAAGGCGAAGCATCCGCCAGTCGGGGTGCTGATGCTGCTGGACGATGGCGAGGATTACGGCGACTTCCGCGGGAACAGTGGCGCGGGCGACGGCGTGGAGCTGGGCGCGCGCTACTTCGCGAAGAACTATCGAAGCGAGAAATCGTTCGGACAGCCTGCCTACGGAATCCTGCTGGACATGGTGGGCGCCAAGAACGGGTATTTCACGCCGGAGAAGCTTTCGGAGGAGAGCGCGCCGACCATCAATTCGCGGGTGTTCGACATCGGGAGATCGCTGGGTTACGATAACGTGTTCCGGCGCGGCCCGCAGCAGGATGTCGGCGACGATCACGTATCCATGAACGCGGCGTTCATCCCGACAATCGACCTGATCCATCCACTGCCGAGCGTGGACGGACCGGACGACGCATACCGTTACTGGCACACGCTGCAGGACACGCCGGACAAGTGCAGCCCGGAGATGCTGAAGGCGGTCGGCGATACGATCGCGGCGACGATCTATCGCGAGACGCCGTCGAAATAAGCGGGAACCCATCGCGGAGCAGCAACGGTCAGATAGGTAATTGGGGGCGCGGCGGAGAGACGGAGGCTGGCCATGGCCAAACAGACCGGACCACAGGGATATAAGAGGACCGGAACGTTTCAGGAGCACGAGCTGAAGGTATGCGACCTTTGCAGCTCCCTCAATCTGGCCAGCAACGCTGAGTGCTTCATCTGCGGATGGACCGGCCACTTCGAGCAGAGCTACGATGTAGTCCGCACCGCAATGATCGTGGCGACACAGCGGTACGGGCCGCTCGACCTGGAGGACCTCACGGACGTACACACCTACCGGGAGGTGCGGTCCGGGCCGTTGGCGCGCGTGCAGGCGTGGCTCCTGCGGCTCTGGCACCTGTTGACCGGCTAATGCCAACGGACATACCGGATAACCGCGGCGAGGCGCCAGAACCGCCCGAACTACAGCGCGCCACGCCTGGGAGGCCCGGCCGACCCGCGCAGCACGATGGCGGTTCGTTCCTGGTTGCGGTCGTGTCCGGCATTCCGATTCGCATTCATGTCACCTTCCTGCTGCTTCTCGCCTTCATCGGCCTGCCATTTCTCGCCAACCGAAACGAGTCTCCTGCCGCAGTCCTGCTGATCCTGGCGCTTTTCTTCTGCGTCATCCTCCACGAGCTGGGCCACGCGCTGGTCGCGCGGCGCTACGGAATACGCACGCTGAGCATCACGCTCTACCCGATCGGAGGCGTCGCCGCGCTCGAAGAGCTGCCGCGCCCGCGACAGGAGCTGTGGATCGCGCTGGCAGGCCCTGCCGTCAACGTGGTAATCGCAGTCGCGATCTGGTCGGGTCTGGCGCTTTCACATCGCCTACCGCCAATCTCGTTCAACATCGAGCCGAGCCGCAGCTTTTTCGCTAACCTGATGGTGGCCAACCTGCTTCTCGCGGCGTTCAACATGCTGCCCGCGTTTCCGATGGACGGCGGGCGCGTGCTCCGCGCCATCATCGCCCGCTTCACGGACGAGGTGACGGCGACCACGGTAGCGGCCCTCATCGGCAAGGGCATGGCGGTGCTGATCGGGCTGTTCGGCCTCGCGACGGGCCAGTTCATTACGCTGATAATCGCCGTCTTCATCTGGTTCGGCGCCGGCCAGGAGGCGGCTTACTTTCAGACCCGCGCGCTCCTCGTCGGCCACCGCGTCCGCGAGGCGATGCTGCGGGAGTTCCACACGCTGCCGGTCGGCAGCACGCTCCGCCAGGCCGCCGATCTCCTCCTGGCCAGCAGCCAGCAAGACTTTCCGATCCTGAACGGCACGGACATCGTAGGCGTGCTCTCTCGCTCCGCCCTGCTCCAGGGGATGGCAAGCCAGGGGCCGGATACCTACGTCACCAGCGTGATGGACCGCGAGTTCGCCTCCGCCCGGCCGGACGACGCGCTGGAGGGCCTCCTGACGCCGCGGCTCGCCGGCCCGATCCTGGTCCTTAGCGACGGCCTCCCAATCGACTCCTCGCTGATCGGCATGATCACGCAGGAGAACCTCCTCGAATTCCTCACGCTCTCGCAGCTGCAGAATCGTATCCAGGGCCGCTGACGCAGGAGATTCCGCCCGCGGAAGCGAACAGTTGACCGCATCCAGCAGGTATAATGCTGCGACCCCGGCATTTTGTAAGTGTTCCTAAATAATCTATAAAGGGAGCAATTGCGACTATGAAACCTCGATACTGCCTGCTTGGAGGCATCGCGGCGATCGTTGCGGCGGCCGCGCTCGCCGGCTGCGACCCCAACAAGAACCAGCCCGCCGCAAACGGCCAGCCCGGCACGTCCGGCCCCGCGACCTCCGCGGGCCAACAGCCTCCTACCGCGCCCCCTGCCGGCGCAGGGACGTATAAGGTGATCACCAACGGGATCTCGCCCTTCTGGGACTCGATGGGCAAGGGGCTCGACGCCGCCAAGGGGCAGTTAAAGTGCAACGCCGACTGGCAGGCTCCCAATCCCGCGGACAACAACGAGCAGGTGAAGCTGTTCAAGACCGCGGTCGCCGCCAAGGTGGACGGAATCGCCGTTTCCGTGATCGAGGCCAAGGCGATGGCGCCCGTCATCGACGATGCGATCCAGCAGGGCATTCCTGTCATCACGTTCGACTCCGATTCGCCGGACAGCAAGCGGTACGCCTACATCGGCACGAACAACTACGAGGCGGGCAAGATCGCCGGCCAGGAGACGGTAAAGCTGTTTCCGAACGGCGGCAAGCTCGTGGCCTTCGTCGGCAACATGGGCGCGCAGAACGCCCAGGAGCGGTACAACGGTATGAAGGACGCGGTCAAGGGTCACAATATCGAGTTTCTTCAGGAGCCGTTTGAAGACAACAAGGACAAGGGCAAGGCGCGAAAGAACGTCGAAGACGCGATCACGCGGTACCAGGCCAAGGGGCTGACCGGCCTCGTGGGACTCTACTCCTATAACGGGCCGACGATCGTTTCGGCGGTCCAGGCGCAGGGTCTGCGGTCCAAGATCAAGATCATCTGCTTCGATGGCGAGCCGGAGACGCTCAACAATCTGAGCAAGGGTCTGGTTGACGTCACGGTGGTTCAGAAGCCGTACGAGTTCGGCCGCCTTTCGGTCCTGCTGCTCGATGCGCTGAAGAAGGAGAACAAGGACATCGACAAGGCGATCGGCGATATCAAGCCGGAGCTGGACAAGCAGCAGATGAAGGTGGACACTTCGAAGCACGTCATCGACACGGGCGTCGACGTCATCACCCCGGCCAATGCCGCGCCCTTCCTTAAGAGCCTCAAGGACCGTGGTCTCTCCTCCACGTAGCGCGCTGCGTCCCGCACATCGCCCCGCCCCATCCGCCGGCCCGTTTCCGCCGGCGGACGGAGCCGGCGGCGCTTTCGCCGGGCGTGTGGGTCCGGCCGCGGAGCTTCGCACATTCCCAGCCTGAAAGGAGCGGACGCCGATGGATGCCCCACCCGCCGCCCCCTCCGCGCCATCTCGACCGAAGGGCGGCCTCGCCCTGCTGGCGGCCCTGCAGCGCTATCGCGAGAGCAGCGTCGTCCTCGTCCTGATCGTGCTCTGCGTTGCGCTCTACTTCTCGCCCGCACACGCGACGTTCTACAGCCGGGCCAACCTTCAGAATTTGCTGCTCCAGATCGCGCTGTTGTCCGTGTTCGCGATCGGCGAGACAATCGTCATTATCACGGGCGGCATCGACCTGTCGCTCGGCTCCCTGATCGCGTTCAGCGGCATGGTCCTGGCGCTGGCGGTCACGCAGATGAACGCCCGCATGTACACGGGCGTAGCCATTGGCGGAGCAATCGTGATTGCGCTGCTCGTCTCGGTAGCGGTGGGCGCGTTTCACGCCACGCTGGTGCACCGTCTCCGCCTGCCGCCGTTCGTGGTAACCCTCGCGTCGCTGACGATACTGCGAAGCCAATCGCTGCTTATGAACCGGCAGCTTCCGATATCGCTGTCCGACTTTCCGTTCCTGACGAATTTGGCGAACGGCCGGCTGTTCGAGCGCTCCGTGTTCCCGATCCCGGTTCCCGTGGTCATCGTGGGACTTATCGCCATCGTCGTGCATCTGCTGCTCAAGTATGCGCGCATCGGCCGGTATCTATATAGCGTGGGCAGCAACGAGCAGGCGACGCGCCTTTCGGGCGTGAACGTGGGCCGCGTGAAGCTGTTTGCCTACGGGGCGAGCGCGCTGCTGGGCGGTGTAGCCGGCATCCTCTACGCGGGATACGGCGGCCAGGGCGACCCGCTGAGCGGCGGCGGTTACGAGCTGAATGCGGTGGCCGCCGCCGTGATCGGCGGCACCGACCTGCGCGGCGGCCAGGGAAGCATCGCGGGAACGCTGCTCGGCGCCTGCCTGCTCAACGTGATCCTGAGCGGCATCAATTTGACCATTGCAAACCCATCTCTATGGGAGGGAACGGTCGTCGGGGGCGTCCTGTTGCTCGCGGTCCTGACCACGGCGCTGCAGCAGCGCAACAAGACCAACGCGTAGGGAGGCGCGAAACACCGGACCGTTCGTATCGTCAAATAGGTTGAGCCGCCGATACGCGGCCCCATGGAAGGATCAGGACGCTGCAACAACTGGTCGATCAGCGCTGGGTTCAGTGGCTACTGGGGATTCCGCCGGACACGGCGCACAACATCCAGCGCATGCATCTCTCCTTCGCGGCGCGCTGGCCACAGCTTGCCGTCGCCGGCTTCGTCGCCGTCGCGGCCGTCTGGTTCATCTATCACTACTGGGCGGACGGAACCCGCCCCTCCTGGTGGGTGAAGTCGCCTCTCGTCGTCCTCCGCATGACGGCCGTCGCGGCCCTGCTCGTGATGCTCGCGCAGCCGGTCCTTCGGCTGAGCCACGCCGATCGCGTGCGGCCCAACGTCATCCTCCTCGTCGACAACTCCGACAGTATGATCCGTCCCGATCCGCGCCTACCCGGCGGCCGCGCCGCGCTCGAGGCGGCCGCCACAGGCGCCGATCCCGGGGGCGTCGCGCGCCTGACACGGCTCCAGCGGGCGAACGCACTGCTCAATAGGGCGAAGGCGGTGCAGGAGCTGTCGAAGCGGTTCAATGTGCGCCTCTATTCGTTCGCGGCGAAAGCCCACCAAATTGGGCTGCCGACCGACCCGAAGAAGCTGAAGGTCTACCAGCTCGCGCTCGGGCCGGACGCGCAGACCGGCGATTCGACGCAGATGGGCAGCGCGCTGCGCCAGCCGCTGGACGATCTGGCCGGCCAGCCGATCGCGGGCGCGATGGTCGTGAGCGACGGCGGCAGCAACCTGGGCGAGGACCCGGTTACTGCCGCCGACGCAGTGCGCCTGGCAGGCGTCCGGGTCAGCACGCTCGGCCTGGGGGATCCGACGAAGACGAAAGATATCGCGATCCTGAGCGTTCTTGCCGACGACGTGGTGCGCGTGAACAACACCGTGACCGTCTTCGCGGCCGTCTCGCAGCGCGGCTACGCCGGTCGGACGATCACGGTCACGCTGAAGCGCAACGGGGTCCCCGTCGGCACGGAGACGCTGAAGCTCGGACCGGACGACCAGAAGCAGGAGGTGCGGTTCAACTACGTGCCGACGCATGGCGGCCAGTTCTTTTACACGGTCGAGACCGCCGTGCAGCCGGGCGAGATCGCTTCGGACAACAACAAGCGCTCGTTTCCGCAGACGGTTATCAGCAAGAAGCTGAAGATCCTCTACGTGGAGAATGAGCCGCGTTACGAGTACCGGTATCTGCGCAACGCAATCATGCGGGACACCACGCTCGACTTCGGCTGCCTTCTGTTGAGCGGCGACAACCTGAACGGCGGTGGCGAGGGCAACTTCCCGGTCAAGGGATTCCCGAACACCGAAAAGGAGCTGTTCGACTACGACATCATCGTGCTGGGCGACGTGCCGCGCTCCTACTTTACCGAGACGCAGCTACAGGCGATGCGCCGATTCGTGGAGGACCGCGGCGCGAGCATGCTGGTGATCGCTGGCGAGGAGCACATGCCGAACGAGTACGCCGGTACGCCGCTGGAAGCCGTACTGCCGGCGGTGATCACGGCGTCGCCCGAGCCCGTCCTGACTGACGAGCCGTTCCAGTGGCAGCTCACGCCGGAGGGCCGGCGCAGCCCCATCATGCAGCTCGACGATAACGAGACGGAGAACGCCCGCATCTGGGCTACGCTGCCGGGCATGTTCTGGGCCGCCGGCGTGCCGCGCGTAAAGCCGGGCGCGACCATCCTCACCACGCACTCGACGCGCCGGAATGCGGACGGGCTCTATCCGATCGTGGTCTACCAGCCGTTCGGCGCGGGCAAGTGCTACCTTCAGCTCGTGGATAGCACGTGGCGATGGCGATGGCGCGTCGGCGACCGCTACTTCTACCGCTACTGGGGCCAGGTGTTCCGCACGCTGACTCCCAAGGAGCTGCCGGGAAACAGCCGCTTCGTCCAGTTGAACGCGGACCGGAGTTCCTACCGGCTGGGGCAGCAGGTGCTCCTCAACGCGCGGCTCCTGGATGCGTACTATCACCCGGTGAAGGCGGACGCGGCGACGGCGATCGTGAAGACGGCGACGGGCCAGGAGCAGAAGCTGGCGATGAAGCCGACGCCGGGCTCGCCCGGGCTCTTCACCGCGCAGCTTCTGCCGGACCGCATCGGCAAGTACGAGGTGACGCTGAACTCACCGGTGACGCCCGGCGCCAAGGCGTCCGCCGGGTTCGTGGTGGAGACGGAGGCGCTGGAGCGGCAGCGGCCGGAGCTGGACGAGGGGCTGCTGCGCAAGGTAGCCTCGGCGGGCGGCGGCAAGTACTATGCGCCGGACCAGCTCGCCGCCTGGATGCGCTCCCTGCCGGACAACGGCCTCACGGTGCGCACCGAGCAGGAGATCGAGCTCTGGGACGCGCCGTTGCTGCTGGTGATCTTCGTTACCACGCTGAGCCTGGAGTGGCTGGTGCGTAAGCGGACGGGGCTGCTATAGGTTCGATCTCAGTATGAGGCCGCTCCAGAGCTTGGGATAGAAGAAGGTAGATTTCTGCGGCATCTTGTCGCCGGCAGAGGCCACGTCTCGCACCTCGGTCACCGTCGGGTTCTGCAGCAGGCAGGCGACCTGGAACTCGCCGGAGGCGACCCTGGCGAGCGCTTCGGCGGCGTCCCGCGTGTAGGCGACGTCGGGCGTGTGCGCGAGCGCGGACCAGGAGATGCCGAAGGTCCTGTCCAGCACAAGGGTCTGCAGGATCGTCACGTCGAGCCGCTTCCAGGCGTCGCAGTGGCCCTCCGCGGCGCCGGCGACGGCCTGACTGAGGTCGCGCAGTACCAGCCCGTACGCTCCGCCGGCATGGACGAGCGCGAACCGCCGCTCCGAGGGCTGCTCGTCGCGAATCCACTCTGCGGCGGCCGCCGCGGTCATCGGGAGGACCTCGAAATAGCGCTCCAGCAGCGGCGCCAGCGACTCCATGCGGTCCGCCGAGATGTTGCGCACGAGGCGATGGGTCGGCAGGACGATCAGTCCGGGGTCCTCGAAGCTGCTCAGTCCAACGAGCATCGTATCGTAGCCCTGGAGCTCCGCCGGGTCGCCGTCCGCCGCGCGCCGCTCGCGCTGGTAGTTGAGAGCGGTCTCGTAGCGGTGGTGGCCGTCCGCAATCCAGACGCGACGGGCGCTCATGAAAGCCTGGATGTCCGCCGCGAGCTGCGCGTCCACGTGGCGGAATAGAACGTGCTCGTCCGGCGCGTCGCCGAACGGCGGCGGAACGGACGCCGAGACGATCGGACCGGCGCCCCGCGCGGCGGCGAGCCGCTCCGGTATCTCCTGGCCGGGGTCCTCGTACAGCGCGTAGATGGGCTCGGGATTGGACCGCGTCGCGCGCATCAGGTCCAGCCGGTCCGCCTTCGCTTTGGGGTGCGTCTCCTCATGCGGGAGTACGATGCCCCGCTCGTACGGCTCCAGCTTGAGCGCTACGAAGAGAGTTGTTCGCTCCACGCGCCGTGAGGGATCGCCCGGATGCGCGAACCGCTGGACGTATTCGTAAAAGGCCGGCTCGCGGTCGCGCACAAGAATGCCCGCGGCAAGCCAGTCGGCCAGGAACGCCGCGGCGCGCGTGTACCGGTTGTCCGCGGGCGTGTCTTGGGGCGTTGCCCAGTTCAGCATGATACGGACGATGTTGTGCGGGTCGCGCGCGTACAGCGCTTCCTGCTGTTCCGGCGAGAGGACGTCGTATGGCGGCGCGACCACTCGGTCGATCGGAACGCGCGCGGGATCGTAGTGCACACCGGTGAAGGGACAGACTTGCGCCAAGACTGATCTCCTGAATTCATTTCCGCGCTTCCGCGCGACGGGGAGATTGTACCCTGTGGCTTGTGGCTTGTGGCTTGTGATCTGTGAATGACGCACCACAAATCACAAATCACGAGCCTCATCATTTTTCGGGAACAAACCTGCGGAAAGAACGCTCTTCCAATCGATCCAAAATAGCCCGCACGATTGCGTTGTGCGCGCTACTTGCGTGACGATTGGAGGGTATAGAAATGAGAATTGGTTTGCGATCGCACGCGCGGTTGGCAGCAACTGCCATACTGAGCGCCGCGCTCTGCGCGGGCCTTGCGGCCGGCGCCGTCGCCCAGAAGTCGGATGCGAAGAAGTCGACGATGCGCCA